>CALMVM010000193.1:16613-20604 GCA_937873255.1 uncultured Verrucomicrobiota bacterium
ATAGATCAGGTGCGCGGCCATGGCGATGAAATCCCCCGCCAGATCGAGGTCCGGCTGCGCGACCGCCTTCAGGTAATCGAGATACTGCTGGATGAGGCGTTCGAGCGAGATCTCGTAGAGTTCCACCTCTTCCTTGCGCACGAGGTAGAGCAACAAATCGAGCGGCCCCTCGAACACGTCGAGCCGCACCTGGTAGTCGGCGGCGACGGTTTCGGCGGCGGGGTTCATACGGCGGGCGGCACTGTAGACGCGCCCCGCCCGCCCCGTCGAGGGATTCCTGATCCTGCGCGGTTAACCCATCTTCGGCTCGCCCATCCCCGCGCCGCCCATCGACGGTTCGTCAGCCGCCGTACCCGGGACGGCGGCTTCCGTTTTCCAACTCTCGCAGCCGCCTTCGCCCGACCGGCGGACGAATGCCGTCGCCAATTCGGTCGTCCCCCTGTACGCGTACGGGTCGCGGCCCGCCACCATTACGATGTCGCGGTAATCCTCGCGGATGTACTTCCACGGCAACCGCGATTCGGCGCTCATGTAGTGGTTGACCAACGAACGCCGGAAACATCCCTGGGCTGCACGGTTGGGCAGCGAGCGGTGCAGCAGGTAGCCGTTGAAAAAAACAATCGAGCCCGCCTCGACCTCCACCGGCACGCTGTCGGCGTCGGTGTACGGAAATCCGCGCGATTCCTGCGCGCAGTCGAACCGCCGGTCGCCGTGTTCTCCCATCTCCCAGATGACGCTTGATTTGTGCGAACCGGGGATTACCCACAGGCAGCCGTTTTCCACCGTCGCGTCGTCGAGCGCGATCCAGCCGCCGCACAACGAACGGTCGCGCGTCGGGATGAAAAATTCGTCCTGGTGCCAGGCCTGTCCCGGTTTGCCGCTGGCCTTGAATCCGTTCCACCTCTCCTGGCTCGTGAAGCGATCCTGCCGCCTGTCGCCGCGCGAATTGCGCCGCCGGGTCTGGAACACGCCGCCGGACGCCCCCGGGCGCGATTCATCTTCTACGCATGGACCCCACCAACCGCTTGGCCCACGAGAAATCGCCCTATCTCCTCCAGCACGCGCATAACCCCGTGGACTGGTATCCGTGGGGCGAGGAGGCGTTCGCGCGGGCGCGTGCCGAGGACAAACCGATCTTTTTGTCCATCGGCTATTCGACCTGTCACTGGTGCCACGTCATGGCGCACGAGTCGTTCGAGGACCCGAAGACGGCGGCCGTGATGAACGAGCTGTTCATCAACATCAAGGTGGACCGCGAGGAACGCCCCGACGTGGACCGCGTTTACATGACGTTCGTGCAGGCGACGACCGGCAGCGGCGGCTGGCCGATGAGCGTCTGGCTCCAGCCCGACCTCAAGCCGATTGTCGGCGGCACGTATTTCCCGCCGGACGACCGTTACGGACGGCGCGGCTTCGTGTCCGTCTGCCGGACGGTGGCCGACGCCTGGAAGAACGAGCGGCCGAAAATCGTGGCTCAGGGCGAGCGGATCATCGAGGCCTTGCGCGAACACGCCACGGTCGAGCCGCCGCTGGTGCCGACCGCCGCCGCCGACCGCAAGCCCATCGCCGACACGCTACGCGAGGCGTTGCGGCCGTTTGTCTCGACGTTCGACCCGGAGTACGGCGGCTTCGGGGACGCGCCGAAGTTCCCCCGGCCCGTGACGCTCGCGCTCCTCGCGCGGATCAGCGCGCGGCTCGTCGGCAAATCTTCCGCCGAAAGTGCCCGTGCCCGCGAAATGATGCTCGCCACGCTCGACCACATGGCGTCCGGCGGGATGCACGACCAACTCGGCGGCGGGTTTCACCGGTATTCGGTGGACCGCTTCTGGCACGTCCCGCACTTCGAGAAGATGCTCTACGATCAGGCGCAACTCGCCGTCGCGTACCTGGAGGCATTCCAGATCACGGGAGAAAACCGGTACGCCAACACCGTGCGCGACATTTTGGATTATGTCTCGCGCGACCTCACTTCTCCGGAGGGCGGGTTTTATTGCGCCGAAGACGCCGACAGTTTGCTGGCCGCCGGGAAGCCCGAGCACGCGGAAGGAGCGTTCTACGTCTGGACCAAAGCCGAGATCGAAAAGGCGCTCACCCTCGGGGAAGCCGCCATGTTTTGCGCGCGCTACAGCGTGGAGGAATCGGGCAACGCCCCGGCCGGGAGCGACCCGCAGGGCGAGTTCACCGGGCGCAACATTCTCTTCATCCATCCAGGCATCCGGGACGAGGAAGACACCAACCCGTTGCGCGAGGCACGCCGCAAACTTTTCGAGCGGCGCGCCCGACGCCCGCGACCGCACCTGGACGACAAGATCGTCACCGCCTGGAACGGCCTCATGATTTCCGCGTTCGCGCGGGCCGGGCAGGCGCTCGGCGAGGAGCGGTACGTCGAAACGGCGGTGCGCGCGGCCGATTTCATCCGGGAAAAACTGTATCGCCCGGCGCATGGCGTGCTGCTGCGTTCGTACCGCGAGGGGCCCGGCGCGGTGGAGGGATTCGCCGACGACCACGCCTTTTACATTGCTGGGTTGCTCGACCTGTACGAGGCGACGGGGCAGGAGCGTTTCCTCGCGCTGGCCGGAACGTTGCAGGGCAAGCAGGACGAACTCTTCGCGGACCCCAATGGCGGCTATTTCAGCACGAGCAACCGCGACGCGAGCGTGCTCCTGCGGCTCAAGGAAGACCACGATAACGCGGAGCCCGCCGCGAGCAGCGTCGCCGCGCTCAATCTCGCGCGTCTGGCGGCGCTCATGGGCAAGGATGCCTACCGCACGCAGGCGGAAAAAACCGTGGCGGCATTCAACGCCGCGCAAAATCCGCTCCGCACTGCCCAGACGATGCCGCTGCTGCTCGCCGCGCTGGATTTCCTCGCCGACCCGCCCCGGCAAATCGTGATCGTCGGTCCGCATGGACAGGCGGACACGGTGGCGCTCCTCGCGGCGGTCCACCGGCCGTTCACGCCGAATAAAGTCATCCTCCTCGCCGATGGCGACGCGGGCCTGTCATCCCTCGCCAAGGCGCATCCCTACCTCGCAAACGCCACCATGCAGGACGGCAAGGCTACGGCGTATCTGTGCGAGGGGGGAGCGTGTCAATTGCCGACGACCGATCCCGTGGCGCTGGCCCGTCAACTGTCGGCACGCTGACCACCCTCCCCGCCCGCCGGTCCGCCAGCCAGAACGGCGCGTAGAAGATCGTATAGAACACGAGAGCCAGCACCTCCAACGCCAAGATGTACCACGGCCAAGGACCGAACCAATCCATCAGCGAACCGCTCTCGGGTTTGGCGGCGAGATACCCGAAGTTGATTTTTTGCGTACGGAAAAGCCAGTCGGCCAATCCGGCGGCAGCCAAGTATACTTGACTGCAAAGCCATACGCGAACGATGGCCCCCGGCTTTGGGCGCATTCCGAGGCCCCATGTCAGGAAAAGCACCGAGACGATGATCCCGCAATGTTCGACGAAGAAGCTGATAAACAGCGGGCTGAATAAATCTTCCGTGTTATCGGGCGTCAGTACCGCCTGGAAGGTGCCGCTCAGTCCCCACAGATATGCGAGTTCATAGGGCAACTGCCGACGCCCGACCAGAGCGACGATGACGGCAAAACTGGCCCAGTCGCATAAATGCATCGGTAGCCCGTTCGCCCAAAAGGCAATTCTTCCAGTGTAAATTGACCAACCCAACGCGAACACCCGGTCGAACAGCAAAACCCCCGCGAGGGTCAGCGCGAGGACGCGCGCGAGTTGCGGGCGCTGTTCGCGCCGGGTAAGACGGCTCAGCGCGAACGGCAGCGACACCGTCACGAACAGGATCGCCAAGTGCAGCGCACCGAAAAGCGCGAACTTCCGGGCGGGGGCAGCGTCGGCGAAAGCGGAGGGGAGAAACAAGTAATTTGCCATAAAGCGTTTGGCGGTTGCTCGCGAAGCCTAGGTCTCAGCCCCGGAAGAGGCGTAAGAATTTATCCCACGGCGCAAGCCGTGGGTACGGCGTGAG
>CALMVM010000194.1:0-3085 GCA_937873255.1 uncultured Verrucomicrobiota bacterium
TCGTCGATCTGCTCATGCCGTTGCAGGTGGTGCGGGCACTGCTTTCGCCGCGTGTCATCGAATGGCGCGGACACCGATTGCGGCTCGATCCGGACGGGCGCTTCGAATATCTGCGGCGGCGAGGCGACCCATAAATGAACCACCTACCGCAACTCCCGCTCCAGGTGGCGTTCCTCACCGGCCAGAGCCGTCCGCCAGGGACCGCGCTCACGCCCGCGCAGAGGGCGTTCCTCGACGCCCTGCCGATTCCGACAGCGGGTCGCGTGATAGTCAATTTCCCCTATTCCGATGCCGGGTCGGAAGAGTCCGCGCCGGTGCCGTTGCTCGTCGCCAGCGTGCGCAACGCCCGGCAATACCTCTCCGCGCGCCGGGCCGATTTCCCATTGCGCCACCGTCGCGCCGTGGAGGCATTACTCTCGCGCGCGGAACGCACCTTATTCCTCGCGGGCAGTTGCGGACTGGAGCTTTTCAATGCCCTCGCGCTCCCGGATGATACCCTGCGCCGGGTTACGATCTTCGCCTACGGCCCGGTCGCGCGCCGGCGACCGGACTGCGCATGCGTGCTCGTGCAAGGCCGCCGCGACTGGCTCTCGCGCCGGTACTTCCGCGCGGTGGATGCCCGGGTGGACGCGGGGCACATGGATTACCTCGCCGTGCCGGCGGTGTTCGACCTCGCGGCCGACCTCGTACGGCGGATGACCCTTTCATGAACAACCTCCCGCTCATCGATCTGGCCGCGCCGCCGTTCTGCGGACACTTGCACCCGATCCTGGGGATCGCGCGGCGGCTGTCGCGGGAATACCGCGTGCGCGTGATCTCCACCGAACTCGGCCTGACCCGCGCGCGGGCCGCCGGGTTCGACGGGATCGCGGTGATGGCCGGTTGCGACGACGAAATTGCCCGGATCGTCGGCGGGCCGCGCGCCACGCGCAGCAATCCGTTCGCGCTGCACGCCCAACTCCGCGCGAACCTGCGGCTGATGACGCGTTTCCGCGACGAGGTGACCGCCCTGTACCAGCGCGAACCGCCCGACCTGCTCATCGCCGACCTGACCTTGCCCTTCATCGGGCCGGTCGCGCGGGCAAGCGGCGTCCCGTGGTGGACCTCGCACCCCGCGCCGTGCGCGGTCGAACCCTGGCACGGCGACGGCACCCCGGCGTATCTCGGCGGATGGTCGCCGCGTCCCGGGCTGCTCGGCGCTTGGCGCGACCGCGCGGGCAACGGGATCATCCGTTTGTTCAAGCGCGCGGTCCACGCGTTGCACCGGCGGCAGTTCGCCGAGTTGGGGTTGCCGCATGTTTACCGGCCGGACGGGACGGAAGCGGCCTACTCACCCGAATGCGTATTGGGCCTCGCGTGGCCCGAACTCGAATTCGCCCGCCGCTGGCCGCCGGCGTGCCAGCTCGTGGGGCCGATGGTGTTCACGCCGCCGGGCCGGGGGGGCGAGGGGCTGGCGTTCGTGCCCGGGAAACGGCACGTTTTGGTCACGTTCGGCACGCATTCGGAGTGGTTCAAGGACCGCGTGGCCGACGCGGTGCGCCGGGCCGCCGAAGCGTTGCCCGAAGTCGTGTTCCACTTCAGCGACGGACGGCCGGAAGGCGGCACAAAAACGGCGGCAACGGCAAATTTCCAGCGCGTGGCGTACGTGCCCTACGACGATTACCTGCCCCGGTACGATCTCGTGATCCACCACGGCGGCACGGGGATTCTCTACGCCTGTTTGCGGCATGGCAAACCGGCCGTGGTGTTCCCGGTGGACTACGATCAATTCGACCAGGCCGCGCGGTTGGCGCACGCAGGCGTCGCGCGGCGGTTGCGCACGCTCGCGGGGTTGGCCGACGCCGTGCGCGCGGCGCTCTCGGACGACGGCCTGAGGGAGCGTTGCGCATCCTTCCAGGCAACGACCGCCGCCTCCGAACCACCGGAGGAATGCGTCGCCGCGCTGGTGCGTTCACGCCTGGGCACGCGGGGCGCGTGAGGGGATGTCGGCGGGGCGGTTTGCCGCGCGAACGCGTCGGAAAACCAAAGAATTACCATTTCCTTACAAAGAAAGGGCTTCCCGCTCATCCGATCCTTACAAACGCGGTCCATGGTGAACGAAACTTCAGCACTTCCCGCCGCCATGTCCCACGAAATCAAACCCTTCCACATCCCGCTCGAACGCCGCCGTTTCCTCAAGGCCCTCGCCGCCGTGTCTGCCGGCTTCACGATTCCCGGCTACCTGGCCGAGGCTCTGACGATCTCGCCCCAGGTCACGCAGGGACCCTATTATCCGCTGGCCAAGAACATCCCGCTCGACGACGACAACGATCTCATCCAACTCAACAGCAACACGTCCGCCGCCACGGGGATCATCACCTACCTGAGCGGGCGCATCCTGACGAGCAGCGGCACGCCGATCAAGGATGCCCTCGTGGAGATCTGGCACGCCGACCACGCAGGCAATTACATCTACGCCGCCAACTCCACGCGCAACTCGGCGGCGGATGCGAATTTCCAGGGGTTCGGCCAGTTCTTCACGGGAGCGAGCGGACAATATCTTTTCCGCACGGTCAAGGCCGGTCTTTATAACGGACGCACGCGCCACTATCATCTCGCCGTCACCGTCCCGGGTCAGACCACGCGTTACACCACGCAGACCTTCTGGAACGAAACCGCCCTTTCCGAGAGCGGCCAGACCTGGGCCACGCAGAACAGCAACGACAGTGTCCTCCAGGGCATCAGCAATGCGACGCAGAAATCCAGCGTGATCCTGACGTACGCCGCCGTGCCCGGCACGACCACCGGCGAGGTCGCGGCGACGTACGATTTCGTGGTGGGCCTGACGCCCGTGGAACCGACCTACCCGGGCACGGGCAACCTGCTCGTGCAGGGCGCGCTCGTCGCCGGACCGAGTGGCGGCAACCCGCGCTGGAAAGTCACGATCCCGGTCTACAGCGGCTATACCTACGAGATCTATGCCAACCCGACGCTGGCCGACGCCTAGTGGGCGGACAAGCCCTTCGCGCTCACGCAGACCGGCAGCGCCGACCGCAACCGCTACACTGCCACCGCCGACGGCACGCTGGTCATCTACGTCGAGGAA
>CALMVM010000194.1:3095-3771 GCA_937873255.1 uncultured Verrucomicrobiota bacterium
CGAGGAAAAAGCGGTGAAGGACTTCTACAAGGTCACGTTCCGCGTGCCCGGCGCGAACACCGGCACGCCCTGACCACGCCGGACCCTTCCCCATGAAATTTCCGAATTCCTCCCTCCCGTGAAAACCTCCTCCCTCCTCCCGGTCCCGGCGCTCGCGGCCATGTTGATGCTGGCCGTTCACCTGCCGTCCGCCCACGCAACCGCGCCGACGCTGGTGCACTCCTTCAACGGCTACAGCGAGGGCGCGTATCCGCGCACGCCGCTCGTGCTGGCCGCCGACGGCTCGTTCTACGGCGCGGCCGGCAACGGCGGGTCGGCCACGGGTACGCTCGGCAAGGGCACCCTCTTCCAAATCACCACGGGCGGTGCCGTGACGCCCCTTGCCTCCTTCCCCGCCGCCGGCACCGGCGGCAGCGGGCCGAACAGCCTCGTGCTCGCCACCGACGGCAACCTCTACGGCACGACCTCCGCCGGCGGCGCGAACGGCTACGGGGTGGTGTTCAAGGCGACGACGGGCGGCACGCTGACCACGCTGTATTCCTTCACGAACGGCAGCGACGGCGCGTACCCCGGCGGGATCGTCCAGGGCGGCGACGGCAACCTTTACGGCACGACGGGCCACGGCGGCCCGGGCGGATACGGCACGTTCTTCAAGATCACCAACGGCGGCACGCTC
>CALMVM010000195.1 GCA_937873255.1 uncultured Verrucomicrobiota bacterium
GTGCAGCATGACGATGCGGTCGCTCATGCCCATCAACTCGGGCAGTTCGCTCGACACCAGCACGACCGCCAATCCCTGTTCGGTCCAGCGGTTGATGAGTTGGTAGATTTCGAATTTCGCGCCCACGTCGATGCCGCGCGTCGGTTCGTCCAGGAAGATGATCTTCGGCCCGGTCAGGAGGGCCTTGCCGAGCACCACCTTTTGCTGGTTGCCGCCCGACAGCGTGCCGACGACGCTTTCCAGGCCGGGAGCCTTCACGCGCAAATCGCGGAACACCCCCCAATTCCGGGTCGCCTCGCGGCTGGCGTCCAACAAACCGCCGCCGCCACGCACCGCGCCGAGCGACGACAGCGACAGGTTGAAGCCGATGCTCTGGTCGAGCACGAGGCCGTAGCGTTTGCGGTCCTCGGAGACGAGCACCATCCCGGCGGCGATGGCGCTCTCCGGCGTGGGGGAATCCATCGGCTTTCCCAACAGCCGCACGCGTCCGCTTTCCCGTTTGCCCCACGCGCCGAACAGGTGCGACAAAAGCTCCGTCCGCCCCGCGCCCATCAGCCCGCCGATCCCCAATACTTCTCCGGGTCGGACCGCAAAACTCACGTCGCGCAACGCCACCCCCGCGCCGGGTTGGCTGGCGGAAAGATTTTCCACGGCGAGCACCGGCTCCGCGTCCGGCGAAAAACTGGCCGGCACGACGCGCGGGAACAGTTCGCCGATCTCGCGTCCGACCATCAGGCGGATCACCTCGGCCTTGCTGGTGGCGGCGGTTTCCAACGTGGCGACCGACGCACCGTCGCGCAGCACCGTGATGCGGTCGGCGATGGCGAACACCTCGTCGAGCTTGTGCGAGATGTAGACGCACGTCACGCCGCGCTTGCGCAGGTCGATGAGGATTTCAAGGAGGGTTTCGACCTCGCTTTCGGAGAGTGCCGCCGTCGGCTCGTCGAGGATCAGAATGCGCGATTCCTTTGAGAGCGCCTTGACGATCTCGACGAGTTGCTGACGGCCGACGCCGAGGTCGCCGACGGTCGCCATCGGCTCGATGTCCACCGCGAACCGCCGCAGCAACTCGCGCGCGCGGGTCCAAAGTTGGTGCCAGTCGATGAACGGACCGCGGCGCGGTTCGTTACCCAGAAAAATGTTCTCAGCCACGCTCAGCGCGGGCACGAGGGCGAGTTCCTGATAGATGACGCCGATACCCGCGCGCTCGGCGTCGGCGATCTGGCGCAAGCGGAGCGGTTCGCCGTCGAGCTGCAATTCGCCTTCGTAGCTGCCGTGTGGATGGATGCCCGAGAGCGTCTTGATGAGCGTCGATTTGCCCGCGCCGTTCTCGCCGCACAGCGCATGGATCTCGCCCGCCCGCAGGTCGAACGACACGCCGCGCAGGGCCGTCACAGGTCCGAAACGCTTGACGATGTCGCGGGCTTCGAGCAGGGGAGGCATGGGTCGCGCGCGGGTCAGCGGTTCGGGGTCGCGCCGTAGACTTCCGCCTCGGAAAGGAAGCCGTCCTTGATGACCGTGTCGCGCAGGTTGTCGCGCGTCACGACGAACACCTTTTCCAAGATGGACGGGACCACGACCTTGCCGTTGTCCACGCCCGCCGACGCGATGAGCGGCTTGCCCAGCGCGAGCGCGAAGGCGGCTTCGGCCCCCTTGGTGGCCAATACCTTGATGGGTTTGTAGATCGTCATCGTCTGCGTGCCGGCGGCGATGCGCTGGCAGGCGGGCAGTTCGGCGTCCTGGCCGGTGACGAGGATTTTGCCCGCGAGCCCGGCTTCGAGGAGCGACTGGATCGCGCCGCCGGCGGTGCCGTCGTTGGAAGCGAGCACGGCGTCGAATTGCCCGCCGGTGTCGGTGATGGCAGCGTTGGTGATGCGCTTGGCGTTCTCGGGTTTCCAGTCCTCCGCCCAGTCCTCGCGCACGACCTGCACCCGGCCGCTCTCGATGAGGGGGCCGAGCACCTTGTCCTGCCCGGCCTTGAACTGGCGCGCGTTGTTGTCGGTGGGCGCGCCGTAGATGCGCAGGAGCCGCAGTTTGCCGCCGTTGGCCGGCAGGTGGTCGGCGATGAACTGCCCCTGCATCTGGCCGACGGCCTCGTTGTCGAAGGACAGGTACAGGTCGAGGTCGCAGTTCTTGACGAGCCGGTCGTACGCGATGACGGGCACGCCGACCTTGTGCGCCATCTCGACGGCGCGGGCCATCGCCACACCGTCGTGCGGGGCGATGACGAGCACCTTGGCCCCGGCGGTGAGGATGGACTCGACGTTGCGGATCTGCTGGTTGTCGTCACCGTTGGCCGATTGCACGTTCACGTCCGCGCCAAGTTCGGCCGCGCGCTGTACGAACAGGTCGCGGTCCTTTTGCCAACGGGCCTCCTTGAGCGTGTCGAGCGACAGGCCGATGAGCGGCTTCGACGACGTGGCGGTCCCGCCGTGCGCGCCGCCGCGCGAGAGGACCAGGCCGATCAAAACGCTCAGCGCCAGGGACGCCGCCATCAGGATATTGCGAACACTCATTTGGGGGAGGAAAAGCTGCGGTGCCGCAGTGTGCGCGAGCAGCGCGTGAAACGGAAGCGCAATCTTTCCACGCACCGTCCTAACGCCAGTAATCGCGCATCAACTCGGCGCACCACGCGGGCTGACGGATCTCGCCCCCGGGCAAAAACTCCCGCATCACCGGCTTGATGTCGAGCACGGGCGAGCCGTCGGCGGCGTCCAGGCCGCGCACGATGAGGTGCCGTTCCTCGCGTGCGAGCAGACGCGCGACCGAGACGCCCAACCGATTGGGCCGGTTTTTGCCGCGTTGGGCGAAGATGCCGACCCTCGGCCAATCCGGGTTACCGCGTGGGTGGCGCGCGCCACGTTCGACGCGGTCTTCCGGCACACGGTCAAAAAAGAAGACCACCTCGACGTGAGAAAATTCCTCGATGCCGTCGAAGACCTCCGCCGCGAAGTCTGGGGCCAATTCGATGCGCGACTCCACGCCGCCCCAAAAGTCATCGCTGGTGTCGGTGCGCGGACTGATCACGCGACCAACGGGGGCAAGGGTGATCGTCATGACTCGGGGTTGCCCGGGAGGCCGTCCACCTCTCGTCCTTTTGATCCGCCCGTGGTTTAATCCACCTTCACCACGACCGACGTGCCGACCTTGACCTTTTCGTAAAACATCGGCGCGATGTCCGAGGGCATGCGGATGCACCCGTGGCTGGCCGGATACCCGGGCAGGATGCCCACGTGCATCCCGACGCCCTCGCCCGTCAGCCGCATGAACCACAACATCGGCGCGCCGACGTAATGCGTGCCCGCCGGCGCGCTGTCGATCTTCGAGGAAATGCCGCTGCGCACCACCCGGCCCGAGCGGTCCACGTAGTTGCCGTAGATGCTCGACATGTGGTTGCGGTCCTTTTCCAGGACGTGGAACGAGCCGTTGGGCGACGTGTGGCCCGCCCGCCCGCTGGAGATTGGCGAGTCGATGGCCACGTCGTCGCCCAGCATCAGATAGGCGCGCTGCCGGCCCAGCGAGACGATGACGTGCGAGTTTTCCGAGTTGAGCTGATCGTACAGCGCCCGGTTGATGACCGCCGGGGCCTGGGTCGGCTTGACGGAATCGCCCGCCGGCTTCTGCGTCTGGCGGAAAAGAAAAAATCCTTTTTTGGGCGTCGCGGTCGTCTCTGGCGAAGGA
>CALMVM010000196.1:0-354 GCA_937873255.1 uncultured Verrucomicrobiota bacterium
CATCAACGGCGTTTCCGGCCGCTTCCTCGTGGATACCGGCGCGCAGATCACCGTGGTGGACTCGCACAGCCTGCGCAAATTTCACCTGACCTCGGTCAAGACCGGCGTGCGCGTCATTGGCGCGGTCGGCGGGCCGGGCGAACGCATCGAGGCGGCGCTGGCCGGGGAATTGCGCGTCGGCCCGTGCGAGACGAGCCCGTTCCTGCTCGGGGTCAGCGACCTGAGCGCGCTCAACCAGGGCCGGCCCCGGGGCGGCGGGCCGTTCGACGGCATCCTCGGCGCGGACGTGCTCCAGAATTTTTCGTTCGTCATCGACTGCGGCGGGCTGCAACTCTACGCCCGTCCTTCCGCCGG
>CALMVM010000196.1:364-4824 GCA_937873255.1 uncultured Verrucomicrobiota bacterium
GTGGTGGCCAACGTCAACGGCAAGCGCGTGCTCTGGCTGGTGGACCCGGCGGCCGCCATCACGCTGCTGGATTCCGCCGTCAGCCGCCGGGCGGGTATCAAGCTCAAGAAAACCAATTTCACGGTCGGCGGCGCGGGCGGCGGGCGGCGGCGCATCGACATCGGCATCGTGGACAACCTGAAGCTGAGCAGCGTGCAGGTCGGCTCGGCGGTCATCGCCGCGTCGGACATCTCGGTCAACGCCGCGCTCAACGAGTCCGGCAAGGCACCCATCGACGGGTATCTGGGGGCGGATTTCCCGCGCGAGAAGCGCGCGGTCATCGACTGCGCGCAGATGCGGCTCTACCTGCGGGGAAAATCCAGGTGAGGCGGGGAGCCGGTGGCATGGTCAGCGCACGACCTTGCCGACCTGTTCGAGCCGCTCGAGGTTTTGCTTGAAGAAGGCGATGCCAGCCTGGATGTGTTTGCCGTCCGGCACGGTGAGGCCGTTGCCGGGCGCTTCGATCAGGTGGCCATAGGTTTCCATGATCACGTGCACGCCGCAGTACTGGTAGGCGCTCCAACCGGCGGACTTCAACATCTGCACGGTCTTGGGGTATTTGGCGCTCGCGTAGCCGTTGAGCCCGCCGTCGTCGGGCAGGAGGTCGTCCGACGCCGACCTCCCGTTGTAGATGAGTCCCTTCAGGGTCTCGTCGTGGAGGAAGTTGCCGTACTCGTCCTTGAAGGAAGAGTCTTTCTGCGCCGCGGCGACGATGGCGGCGGCGAGCTTTTCCACGCGTCCGAGCCATGCCTCGTCGGGACTATTTTTGTCCATGAAGGCGGCCAACTTGGGGGGATACGTTTCGCCGGCGCGAACGGCCAGCGGGGAAATGACCCCGAGAAGAACCAGGGCGAGGAGGCAACGGGCGGCGGGGCGGAGAGTTTTCATCTGAAGCGTAAACGTGTCGGAACGCCATCCTTGCAAACAAAGGCGAATTCGGACAAGACGAATCCGGCGCGCCCACCCGATGCCGGTTGCACCGGTCGGCAAATCTTCCTATGCTTGCCGCCGTGGCGAGCGATTTCCGAAAAAGCCGGCAGAAAATCAAGGCTGCCGGCGGAGAGCGCAATCATCGCCGCGCGCCCGTCGTGCCGCCGACGCCCGCGCCCGAGGCCAACGGCCAGGTCGCCGCTGTGACCCCCGCACCGGCGAAACGCGTCGGCGTCAAGCTGGAGAAGGGCTGGCACAAGCGCAATTACCTGACCGAGGTGCTCCTGCCCTCGCTCCTCGCGCGCCGGGCCGGCGAGCCGAACGTCGCCCCGGTTTTCCCGCCGCTGGCAGCGGGAGAAATCGGCATCACCTGGGTCGGACACGCCTCGTTTTTCGTGCAGATGGCGGGGCTGAACATCCTCATCGACCCAAACTGGTCGCTGTGGCTCAAGGGGGTCAAACGCCTGCGCAAGCCGGGGCTGGGTCTGCACGCGCTGCCGATGATCGACCTCGTGCTCGTGACCCACGCGCACTTCGACCATCTCGACCGCCGCACGCTCAAGGCGGTCGCCGCCAACCAACCCATCGTCGTCCCCTTCGGCGTGGGCAACCTCGTGCACGACCTGGGGTTCGAGCGCGTGCACGAACTCGATTATTGGGGCGCGTGCCAGTTCGGCGACGGTGCGATGTCGGTGACGCTCACGCCCTGCCATCATTGGGGCGCGCGGATGCTGCACGACCAGCACCGGGGATTCGGCGGGTTCGTGTTGTCGGCGGGGGAGCGGAGCGTGTTCCACTGCGGGGACACGGCGTATTTCGAGGGTTTCGGGGAGATCGGCCGGCGCTGCCCGGTGGAAATCGCGCTGCTGCCCATCGGCGCGTACGACACACCCAGCAAACGCGACGTGCACATGAATCCGGAAGAGGCCATCCGGGCGTTCGGCGAACTGGGCGCACGCACGCTGGTGCCGATGCACTACGGGACGTTCCGGCTGAGCTACGAGCCGCTCGACGAGCCGCCGCAGAGGCTGTTGGCGCGCGCGCGGGAACTCGGCATCGAGCCGCAGGTGCGCCTGATGGAAGAGGGACGGCCGGAGATTTTTTGAGCGTCCGCCGGGGAGGGAATTTGCTCGACGGCGGGGGCTGCGGCGTGCGAAACTCTTTGCCCGCATGCTGTTTGCAAAGAACAAAATTTTTTCCGTTCCCTGTCAAATGATCCGTCACCACACCCGTCGTCGATTTTTGATCGCGTTGATGACCGCGCCAATTTTCGCGGCGATGGCTGCCGCCGAGCCGCCGAAGCCAGCCCGCCTGAACGTCGCGGATTATTTCGCGATGGTGCCTGTGGACGACGGCTTCTTCCTCACGCCCGCGGAACTGTTGAAGAGCAAGCTGCCGGAATACGACATCATCGACACGCCAAACGGCTACCTGCGTTTCGCGGGCGATGGGGCGCAGGCGGCTGTCGAGGCCGCACTGTTTCGCTACCGCGACGACAGTCCATTGCTGGCGGTGTGCCTGGGCGAACCGGAGGGCAAGAAGTCACAATACCTGACGTTCTACGTGCCGGGGCCGAAGGGGAAACTGCGGAAGGCACCGCGTTCGATCCTCCCGGTCGCCGATGGGGACGGCCGTCAATTCATCCTGCCGCGCAAAGGCCGCACGATCATCGTGCGCGACAAATCCGGCAAGCACGAGCACCGGTACGTCTGGGACGGAGAGCGGTTCGCCGAGGAAAAGTGAGGCAATCCGGCGAGACCGAGGGTTACCTCACCGCCCGGTCGTGTTACTCTGGGCTTTGAACGCGTCCTCGAACATCCGCGAAAGCCCGTCGCGGATGCGCTGGCGCTCGGTCAGTTCGCGGCTGAAATAATCGTAGCGCAGCCTCGGCCGCACCTCGGCCATGTCGCTCTGGCAGACGCGCCGCAAGCCGTCGAGCAGATCCTGCCGGGCTTTCAGGAAATCGGTCGGGCTGGGCCGGCCGGCGGTCGCCTGGAGGAAGGAATTGATGACCCGCTCGACCGGCGGGGTGTGGTGCTGGCCGGCGCGGACGTTGCCCTTTTGCTCGGACACCTCCCGGACGAAGGCGACGATGTCGTCCGTGCGCTCGTCGACGCTCGCGAGCGACGCCGCCTCCGCTTGGAACTCCGGCCACGCCACGTCCTGCCAGTTTTTGACGCTGTCGAGCCGGTAGCCGAAGCGGCGGAGTTTCTTCGGTGGCGCGGTGTCCTCATGTTCCTCCGCCGCCTTGCGCTTGCTGGATTTCGTGCGCGGAGGTAAGTTTTCCAGGTCGTCCTTGTCCACGGTCACGAACGTCGCGATGCCCACGACGCGGCCGGTTTTCTTCTGGATGATGGGGCTGCCGCTGTTGCCCGGCTGGAAGGGGGCGTCCACTTCCACGAGGTCGGGTCCGAGGCCGACGACCTTGCCCGCGATGGGGTTGATGACGCGTGCGCCCTTGGCATTGCCGAGCACGAGCACCTCGTCGCCGACCAGCACGGTGTCGTTGACGTGTTCCGACAGGTCGAAGGCGGGTTGCGCGGGCGCGACGGCCAGGCGCACGATATCGTGCCCGACCGCCGCCCCCGCCGCGCCGACGCGGATCGGCGAGCCGTCGAGCAGCGTGAGGGTCACGGGCGTGTTGCCGGCCATGACGTGGGCGTTCGTCAACAGGAATTTCTGGTTGCCCATCGCGCAGATGAAACCGCTGCCCGCGCCGTGCGTTCCTTCGATGAAGACGAGGCTGCCCTGGCCGTTGCGGATGATGTCCGCGTCGCTCTGGGGCGGGGGCGCGGCGGCCGGTTGCTGCGCCGGCAATGGGCCGACCGCGAGGCACAACGTCAGAACCAACGCCACCGACAGCCGACGACTGGAAAACGGGCGCAACACGGCCGCGCAGCATACCCGGCGGCGTGCCTGCGAGGCAAGCGGGGAGTGGCAGCCTCTCGATGCTCCCGCCCGACGAAGCTGGTCCGTATCCTGCTCAACGACAGCGCCGTGCGTTTGCCGGCAAAAATCCTGAAAAGTCGGCGCGCCGTCATCGTTGGACGGCCTCAAGAAAAAAGTCCCGGTCCCGCTCCTCGGCAAACTCCGAGATCGATCGGGCGCGAACGGCATCGTGATGGGGCTGTTGCCCGCCGACCCACTTACGGCGGTCAGTCGGAAGTCCGGGAGCTTTTCAGCGAGGCCGCCGCAGCCTGGTCGAGCAGCCAGAGCGTTTCGCCGCCGGCCGCGGTGCAGTTGATCCCTTGCACCGGAAAGCGGTCCGGCTCGGTCGGGCCTTCGAGCACGGCGGCGAGCGTCTCGGCCTTGTCTTGACCGGCGACGAGGAACAAAATTGCCTTGGCGTTTTTCAGCAACGGCGGCGTGAACGTCACGCGGTACGTCGTCATTTTCTCGACGTACACCGCGACGACCGGCGCCCTTTCGCGCAGGGGCGTCGTGCCGGGGAAAATCGATGCCGTGTGCCCCTCCGGTCCCATGCCCAGCAA
>CALMVM010000196.1:4834-5307 GCA_937873255.1 uncultured Verrucomicrobiota bacterium
GCAACACGAGGTCGAACCGCGGCTGGTCGTTCCCGGCAAATGCCAGGAGTTCGCGTCCGTAGTCGGCGGCGGCCTTGGCATGGTCCGTTTCCTCGCCGTGGATGCGGTGGATGTTCGCGGCCGGCAGGAGGCCGTCGAGTTTGTCGAACATCGCCTCCTTCGCCATGCGGAAATTGCTGTCCTTGTGATCGGGCGGAACGGTGCGCTCGTCGCCGAAAAAGAAGTGCGTGCGCGCCCACGGGAGGCGTTCGCGGAAGGCGGGTTCGTCCGCCAGCAGCGCATAGAGCACCTTGGGCGTCGAACCGCCCGAAAGCGCGACGGTGGCGACCCCGTCCGCGCGCACGGCGGCAACCGCGCGGCGGGTGAGTTCCTCGGCGGCGGCGCGGGCGAGCGCGGCGGGATCGGCTAAAACCTGGAGGCGGCGGGCGGCGGGAGTGTTGTTCAGGGCAGAGACGATGAAGGATGAGGGATGA
>CALMVM010000196.1:5317-8689 GCA_937873255.1 uncultured Verrucomicrobiota bacterium
GCAGAAGGCAGAAGGCAGAAGGCGGACGCGAAGGGTTGAAAGTCAGGTCGCTGTCTCTGCCTTCATCCTTCATCCTTCATCCTTCATCCTTCATCCTTTTCTTCAGTGTTTCGGCTGGTGGACAATCTGCGCGTTGAACTTGTCCACGCGCTCCTTTTGCGCGGCGAACAGCACGGCCGGGCTATCGACGATGTCGATGCTCTTGATGTGGTCGCCCTGCGTGACGGCGTTGACCACGTCCTGACCCTTGGTCACCTGCCCGAAGATGGTGTGGTGTCCGTTGAGCCACGGCGTCGGGACGTGCGTGATGAAAAACTGGCTGCCGTTGGTGCTGGGGCCGCTGTTGGCCATGGCGAGGATGCCGGGTTTGTCGAACGTCGTCGGCCCGCCCTTTTCGTCCTCGAATTTGTACCCCGGCCCGCCGGCGCCCGTGCCGGCGGGATCACCGCCCTGGATCATGAAGTCGGCGATGACGCGGTGGAACTTCAGGCCATCGTAGAATTTCTGCTGCGCGAGATTGAGGAAGCTGGCGGCGGTGACCGGCACCCGGCTGGCGAAGATCGTCGCTTCGATGTCGCCCTTGTCGGTGTGGAGGATGACGCGGATGTCCTGCACGGGGAGGGGAGATTCCGCACGCGCAGGCGAAAGCGCGGCGAGCGTGGCGGCGGACAGGACGGCGAGGTAGGGGAAGAGGCGGTTCATAAATGACGAATTTTCCTCACGATAGAAGATCGACGCGCGACTTCAACCGCGTACACGATGCCTCCCGGCTGCGAGTCCCATGCATTGCGTCGGTGGACGCGCGCGATTACGAGAAACTCACAGACTCGCGGTTGCAATTTGCCCTCTCTTTCCATAGGTACGCATTGCCACATGGAGAACGCACCTTCCTCCAACCCCAAGCCGACCCGCGTCGCCCTCGTGCAGATGCGCTGCTCCCCCGAGCCCGAAGAAAACCGTGCTCGCGCCGTCGAAAAAATCCGCGATGCCGCCGCGCGGGGCGCGAACATCGTCTGCCTGCCCGAACTCTACGCCTCGCAATACTTTTGCCAGGAGGAAAACCACGCCAACTTCGCGCTGGCCGAGACGATCCCCGGCCCGTCGAGCGAACTCCTCGGTCAGCTTGCGGCCGAACTGAAAATCGTCATCGTTGCCTCGCTGTTCGAGCGCCGCGCGGCGGGGTTGTATCATAACACCGCCATCGTGCTCGACGCCGACGGCGCGATGCTCGGGCGTTACCGTAAGATGCACATTCCCGACGACCCGCTGTACTACGAGAAATTTTACTTCACCCCCGGCGACCTCGGCTTCCGTTCGTGGAACACCCAACGCGGCAAGCTCGGCGTGTGCGTCTGCTGGGACCAGTGGTTCCCCGAGAGCGCGCGGCTGACGGCGCTCAGCGGCGCGCAACTCCTCTTTTACCCGACCGCCATCGGCTGGCATCCCGGCGAGAAGGACCAGTACGGCCACGCGCAGCATTCGAGCTGGGAAACGATCCAGCGCGGCCATGCCATCGCCAACGGCTGCTACGTCGCCGCCGTCAACCGCGTCGGCCACGAGGTCCCGGCGGGCGGCGCGGGCATCGAGTTCTGGGGGCAGAGTTTTCTTTGCGACCCGGCGGGGCAGATTTTGGCGAAAGCAGGCATCCACGACGAGGAAACCGTCGTGATAGATATTGACTTCGCGCGTGTGGAGGAACAGCGCACCCACTGGCCGTTTTTGCGGGACCGCCGTATCGATGCCTACGCGGACATCACGCGCCGCCTCATCGATTAATCGCATTACCTCCGCGCCTTACGGAAAATCGTCCACTCCCACGCACGAAACGCTTTCCGTCCCCCGCGCGAACTCGTTAGAATTCCGCTCCGCCATGTCCGCTCCCTCGACCTGCCCGACTCCCACCGCCGGCACGCCCGCCGCGCTCGGCTACCGCATGCCGGCGGAGTGGGAACCGCACGCGGCGACGTGGCTCTCGTGGCCGCGCCCGGAGGGGATCTCATTCCCCGGCGGCGGGTACGAGCGCGCCGTGCCCGCGTTGGTGAAGATGGTGGGCGCGCTCGCCGAGAGCGAGCCGGTGTGCATCAACGTCTGCGACGAGGCGCACGAGGCGGCCGTGAGAAAACATCTCGCGGCGCTGCCGGACGGGCACGCGCACGTGCGTTTCTACCGCATCCCGACCAACGAGCCATGGTGCCGGGACCACGGCCCGATCTTCCTGACCCGCGAGGCCGACCCACGCATGGCCGTGCTCGATTTCGACTACAACGCGTGGGGTTGGAAATATCCGCCCTTCGACTGCGACGACGACGTGCCCACGCGCGTGGCCGAGACGCTCGGCAACCTGCCCGTGTATCGCCCGGGCATCGTGCTCGAAGGCGGTTCGGTCGACGTGAACGGCGCGGGCACACTGTTGACGACAGAAAGCTGCCTGCTCAATCCCAACCGCAACCCGACGCTCAAGAAGACGCAGATCGAAACGATCCTCAAGGACTACCTGTGCGTGCGCAACATCCTCTGGCTCGGCGATGGTATCGAGGGCGACGACACCGACGGGCACATCGATGATCTCACGCGGTTCGTCAACCGCACGACGGTCGTGACGGTGATCGAGGAGGACGAGCATGACAGCAACCACGAGCCGCTCCAGACAAATCTGCACCGCCTGCGCGAGATGAGCGCGGAAGACGGCGCGCCGCTGCACATTTTGACATTGCCGATGCCGTCGAAGATCGTGCGCGAGGGACAGCGGCTGCCAGCGAGCTACGCGAATTTCTACATCGCCAACAAGGTCGTGCTGCTGCCGGTCTTCGGCGATCCGAACGACGCGTGGGCGACGAGCGTCCTGCGCCAGGCGCTGCCGGGTCGGAAGATCGTGCCGATTGACTGCCGCGAGTTGATCTGGGGATTGGGGGCGTTCCATTGCCTGACCCAACAACAGCCGGCGATTGAGTGATCCCGCCGAAGTGCTCGTCCCAAGGTAGGGATGGCTCTCCGAGCCGTCCGTGGATTGGCTTGGGTGATCTCCGAGCGCACGGTGCGCCTCGCCGGAAAATCCACGGACGGCTCGGAGAGCCATCCCTACCTTGGTTGGACGGACACATCGGCTTTCTTCTCGCCCGAAAGCGGCGGCGCGTTGTTCAACACCTGCGGTCGCCACACCGGCTTGCTCAACGGCCCCTGCGAACTGTACGTGAACAGCTTGCTCACCGGCGATAACACCATTCCGGGTAAGCCGCGCGTGTTCAGCCACGCGCGGAAGTTCATCGTGTCGTTCGTGTACCCCAGCCAACCGCGACCGAAGATGCTGAACCCCCGGCCCTTGATGTCCAGGTCGCCGATGAAAATCTTGCCGTTGTCCGTCAGGAAACTGGC
>CALMVM010000197.1:0-293 GCA_937873255.1 uncultured Verrucomicrobiota bacterium
ATCCGTAGGGATAACCGCCTCCGTAGTAGTACGGAGCGCCGAAGTAAACAGGACCCGGGACCGGCAATCCGATCCCGACGTAGACACCCGCCTGAGCCTTAGGTGTGGCAAACATCCCAACACCCACCAAAACTGCGATCAAGAGAAGCAACTTTTTCATAGTGGTTGTAGAAATATCGTAGCACGCTCCGCGTCCGGTCTCAACTACCCGCGCGGGTCATTTCCCCGGTGAAAACCACGTCCGCGCCGAGCCGCTCGAATCGCCCGACACAAGCGCCTGCCCCCGCCGCAAA
>CALMVM010000197.1:303-2247 GCA_937873255.1 uncultured Verrucomicrobiota bacterium
CGTGAAATAAAATTGCCCGGCGGCCCCCAACCCCGCCGCGAACCCCTGTCCGCCCACGTTCCCCCCCCCTTCGATCAGGACGCTCGTGACCTGCCGACGGCCGAGTTCGGCGAGCACGTCGCCGAGCTGCTGGTCGCGGAAGACCAGCGTGCGCGCCTTCCATTCGTCGGTGAACAGGTGCGCATCCGGGGGCAATTTGCTGCCGCCGCGCGCCAGCACGACCCGCCACGGTTGCCGCGCCGGGTCCGCGCCGGGCACGCCGCGCACGGTCAGCCGGGGATTGTCCGCGCGTAGCGTGCCCGCGCCGATGAGGATGGCATCCACCCGGGCGCGCAGTTCGTGCGCGTGCGCCCGCGACTTCGGACCGCTCAACCAACGGTCCTCGCCCGGCGGACGCGTCAACCGGCCGTCGCGCGTGAGCGCCGCTTTGGCGATCACCCACGGCCGGCCGGTGACGATCCACCGGTTGAAGGCCCGGTTGAGCCGGCGGCATTCCTCTTCCAAGACCCCCGCGCGCACCTCCAATCCCGCCGCCGTCAGCCGCGACAGTCCGCCGCCCGCGTGGAGTGGGTTGGGATCGGTCGCGCCGACGACCACCCGCGCCAGTCCCGCGCGCAGGATGGCTTCCGTGCAGGGCGGCGTGCGTCCGTGCGTGGAGCAGGGCTCCAGCGTCACGTAGATCGTTGCCCCGCGCGCTTGCTCCGGCCGCCGCAACGCCCGCAGCGCCTCGATCTCCGCATGCGGCTGTCCGGCGGCGTGGTGATAACCGCGCGCCAGCACACGCCCGCCGCGCACGATCAACGCGCCGACCGCCGGGTTCGGGCTCGTGCCCCCCTCGCCCTTCGCCGCCTCGCGCAGAGCGAGCCGCATAAAACGCTCGTCCTCGTCGGAGGCGGGGCAGCCGGGCGCGGGCATGTCGGCACCTTACGTCGATTCGCCCGTCTTTTTCATCCATTCCTCGCCGCGTCGTACGGTTTCCTCGTCGGAAACCTCCTCCACCCGAGTCGCCACCGTCCACTTGTGGCCGAACGGATCGAGGAACTGCCCCATCCGGTCGCCCCAGAACTCGGTGGTCGGCTCGCGCAACGATTTGCCGCCTTCCCGGACCGCCTGCGCGAACGCCGCGTCGGCGTCAGCGACATAAAGATATAGATTGACCGGCGTGCCGCCCAGAGTTTGCGGCGAGAGCACGCCCCAGTCCGGGAATTCGTCGTTCACCATGAAGCGCGAGTCGCCGATCTTCATCTCGGCGTGCATCACGCTGCCGTTGGGGCCGTCCATGCAGTTGATCACCGTCGCCCCGAGGGCACGCTGGTAAAAATCGAGCGCTTCTCGGCCGCCTTTGACGGCGATGCCCGGGGTGAGCGTATGGTAACCTTCTGGCGTTGAACTATTGTGATGATTATTCATGTTCGTGAAAACTTCGCGTCCAGCAGAACGTTCGCGCGCACGTCAGACAAGACTTTTCTGCGGAAACGTGCGACAATTTTTCCGTCCGACCATCCACCGTCGCGTCTTTCCCCCCTCCCCCCACCAAGCCGTGAAGCTCAGCCTCAACGAAAAGCAGACGTTCTACCACGAACTCGGCCGCTTCGCGCAGTCGGGCATCACGATGCCGCAGGCGGTCGAGTCCCTCGCCGCCGACAACCGGGGAACCCTGCGGCGGGCGTTCGGCCGGTTATCGGAATTGTTCCTCGGCGGCGAATCGGTCGCGGGGGCGTTCGCGGGCCTGCAACCGGCCATCGGGACGATGGAGGTCGCGCTCATCGAGGCTTCGGACCGCAGTGGCCGGCTGGAGCAGGCGTTCGGGTATCTTTCCAGTTATTTCGGCACGCTCGACACGGTGCGCGCGGGCATCGTCAAGCGCGCGTTGTGGCCGGTGATCCAACTGCACATCGGCGTGGTCATGCTCAATTTCGCCACGGGGTTCGTCGAGGGATCGGT
>CALMVM010000198.1 GCA_937873255.1 uncultured Verrucomicrobiota bacterium
CCCTGTGGCTCGGAAAAGTGGGTCTCGTCAATCGAGCGTCCACGGTTCGTGGACGATGAAGACAGCGACGAAACGGAGGAGTGATGGGTCAAGAGTGCCAGCACGACCGCGAAGAGCGATGCGGTGGCCTTCCGTGACACCTTCAGCGCCGTTCGAGAACACGGTTAAAACGACGGTTGCACAGCCACACCGTATCTTGCGGTCCGAACGGGTTTATTCGATCCGATTTGATGGACGCGGCCCGGCAGGCTGACAAGCGTGGCTCTGAATCGAATCGAAGAGGCCAGCCTTTCGGAATGCGCCGACGGCTTTTGGCGTGCGCTTCGTCTTATATTGCTCAAGTTATAGCCGTACTTGGGGATGGACGAACATAAAACCCGCGAAAAACGGGTGTTTTGTCCGCAAGCCGCCGCAAATTCTGCCAAAACCTCCCAGCTGAAGCGCCTCGGCTAAGTATTGGTCGTCCAAATACCTACAGATTTAAAGTATCCGACCCGTTTATGAAGAGCCGCGATCCTGCTGCCCTCTTCTGTAGCAGCGAGGCAGATGGCAAAAATCGAAGACCGATGATCATTTAATACCCGACCATGCGAAGCAACTCCGACGCTTTGATGCCAAGGCGTTTTGCAATGAGAGCCAAGGTGTAAATGCTCGTGGTGTTTTCGCCACGTTCCACAAAACCGATCTGCGTGCGATGCACGCCCAGGTCGTCCGCAAGGCGCTCCTGTGAGTAGCCAGCCTTGTGCCGCAGCTTCCGAATCTGCGCGCCGATGGTTTTCGCCATCAGGATGCTGGCATCGTTCTTCTGACTTCTGGCCACCGACCAGCCTGTCGATAGGCAGTTTTTACTCGACATAGAATAACTATCCATCGTAAAATCGGCTTTTGCTTATGGGCCGTGCCGGCCTTCTCGCCATCCGTCCAACCGTCTTCGAATTTCTTCTCGTGCCATGAACTTTTTCTACGCCGATGACTTTAATCAGGTGCTCGGCCCTTTTGGGCGCGAGGAGCTTTTCGCCTTACGCCAGCGCGGGCAGATTATTGACGAGACACCGGTGATTGAGGAGGGCGCGGCTGAATGGCGAACATGCGCGGACTTTTTGCCGCGACCGACTAGTCCCGCGCCTCCCCCGCCGCTTACCCGGCAGGCAACACCCCTCGCGGCGCGAAGACTGCCCTCGGCCGAGGGAGCGCGTTTTTCTCGCCGACCGGTCAAGACCCTCGCCTTGGTCGCGGGCGTAGTGCTTGCCGTGGTGCTTTCGATGGTTGTACGCGGGCAGACGGGGAAGCCCGGCAAACACGGGAACAGCGAACCGACATCCAGCGACCCTGCCAACATCGAAATCCCGGCGACATGGAAGTTCGTAGCCTACGAAGGCAAACATCTGTCCTACCGGCTTTTCGTTCCCGATTTCTGGACCGCGATGACTCAGCCTCCCGACGAAAGCGCCGACCGCGCCTTCGCCGGTCCTCATGGACTCGTGCTGTCGCTCTACGAGCTTGACGATGTGGCGGCCTTCGAGGCCGGCCTGCGCAAGTCGATGCCAGACGCCCGGGTCTCCAGCATCGGGACCAACTGGTTCATAGATTCCACCCCCGTCAACGGCGTGCGCTTGGGGCGCGAGATGTTCCTGTTCCAGTTCGGACAAACGACTCTGGCCGTGACCTTACGCGCACCGGTGGATACCCCGGTGGCGCTGATCCGAGGGTTTGCCGCCGACGCGGGCCTGTCTATGGGCTACTCTAAGGCGGCTTTCGGCAAACCCGACCGACCGGACGCTTTCGACGTGCGCCCGCGCACCCACAGCATGTTGCTGACCGAACTGGGCAAGTGGGACGAGATTGACCGGACCACCAAGGCTGTCGTGAGCCGGCCGCACACGATAGGGAAAGAGCAGTATAAAACACGGCTCTCTTTTTATTTTGGGTGGTCGGTGGGCGACAGGCTCATCGCCGACGCGGACTGGTTTCAACACGTCATGGGCAGGCCCGTGCGCACCCAGACGATGCAGATGGGCCGCGACACCTCGACCCTGTGGTACTACGAGTGCGCGGACGGCACGATCCAGCTTGCCGCCGATGCGCGGGCGCTGGCTAACAACGGGGTGATCCGAGCCACCCTCAACGATTACTGACGAGGGAAGGGTACACCCTCCCCGGTGGACGACGGGGAGCACTACTCGTTTCCTCTCCCTTCCAGCCTAGCCCGTGGCTTATAAACGCAGCGATCTCAACGATTTGATCTTTCACGACGCAGCCGTGCTGCCGCGCGGCTCGGCCGGTTTCGGTGAGGTCAGTCTGGCGGTCGCCGAGTTGCAGGGCGGCGACCTGTCCAAGGCTGCCGCCTTCGCGGAAAGGGCAGTGGGGAAGGATTCGCACCTTGCCGCCGGGTGGATGGCCAAAGCGGCAGCCGACGTGTTTGGGGCCACGGGCACCGACCTGCGCACCGCACGTGCGCTCTTCTGCCTGGAGCGCGCCGTCGAGGGCGCGCCCAACCGGCGGGCGGCCCTGGTCGAGTTTTTCGTGACGAACCTCCTGGCCCACTACGTGACGATGCTTTGTACCGCCGCCGAGCAACGCGCAGGACAGTGGATGGAGGCGAAATCGGAAGCGTGACGACACTACGACCAAGCGGCGTTGCTGAGCGCCCTAGGCATGACGGCGGCGCTGACGGCTTTCTTCGCCAGGACGTTCAGCACGCGGGCCGTGGCCGGGCTGGCCTCGGGGTGGGCGTACGTGGAATGCGCCCGGGAAGAGCGCGACGCCGCCCTGGCAGAGGTCGTCGCGCGTGGACATCGTTCGGCCTCGCTGCTGCACTTTGTGCCCGCACGCGACCTGAGCTGGCTGTCGGCCAGGATTCTGGAGGCCGAGGGCCTGCCGGCTGCCGACGCACTCGATCCTATGATCTCCGGCTTCCTCGGTGCGTTTCGCACGGTCCTCGGCGTGCATCTGCGCTGGTTAAAGAGCCATCTTGACCTGTCGATCCGCTCTCACATCCAGGGCGACAGCCGCCCGCTGTTGCGAAGCTACGGGGGATCGCGATCGACCCTGCTCCCGCACCCGGAGAGCGAGGCGACCTTGTGCTGCCTCCGGCAGCTTTTGCCCCACGTCGAACGCTCGGCCGAGTATGAGCATTTGGCCTACCCCATCAAGCTCGCGCTCGGCCCCGTGCCAGCGCTGCCTGATACTCCACGCCCCGGCTCGTCGGCTGTGTTCACGGTGATCTACCGCGTCGCCTTCGCCCTGACCTTCCTCCTTCTGGTCAGCCACAGAACCGCTGAGGTGCCGATAGCCGGAGTCGGACTTTTTGGGTGCATCGCGTACTGGGCGCACGGGCGCGCCAAGGCTCTCAAGTCAAGGCCCAGCGGCAGGAGTGGGAGGACGAGCGGCAACACGCGCTCAACCATCGGGCGGCGAGACGCCAGACCGAGGAGGCGCGGCTTTTTGCGGTGGTGGCCAGACTATGGGTGACGGATACGTGGCTGGACGCCGGGGCCGAACAGACGATCAAAGCGTCTCTGCTGTCGTAGATGACTCGCCGGTAGGCCCTACCTTCACTGCGCCGTCTAGTGGTGGGCGGATGGGGAGGCTGAACACGAGTCAATCTTCGACGAGGCAGGGAGGGGACACCGTCCACTCTGCATTGAGGGTCGAGGGTTTACGGTTCGGAGATTGCGCGGATACGGTTGGAGGACCATGGGCCTTGCATATTCCTGGACACTTCGGCGCGCCTTTACCCACCGCCAGTGGGACCGCCTCCTCGCGGAGGCCAAGCGCATCGTCGCCGCAGCCGAGCAGGGGTCTTGCAAGAAAAACTCCATCCACCTTTCACGACGGGGCGGCTGGTTGTCCTGCGATGCGCACTCCCGGCTTCAAGCTGGCCAGGAGGGCGCGCCTTGTGCGTCGCCAACCTCCGATGTGCCCAGTGCCTGCCGATGCGAGCCGATCCTGCTTGCTGGGCCACGGGGCACCTTCCGGCCGTTCTTCGGGCCGGACGTTCTTGCCCTCAACGGTCGCCAGCCCGATCAGGGCGACAGCTTTGTACTCTTCAAACGGCCAGCCGGACACGAATCACCCGTTGAAGGAGGCAGCAGATTTTCCGGCAGTTGCAAGACAGGCGGATGGCCCTACGGGGCCGTTGTCGCTTCTATCTTGGCCGTCGCCCACGCCATCGCACCCAAGGCCATCGACATTCATCCCTAAACCGGTTGTCGCCTTGCTGGCTGTCTGTTTTGAAAATTGTCCAAAGTCGTCTCGCGTGGGACGGCAGATTTTTCAGTCGGCGCAGCCGACTGAAAAACAGTTTATAGCGTATGTCAAGTGGCAGTTGATGCAACAACTGTCCAAAGATAAACGAATTCTCAAACGTAGCGATCCGCAACGGCACGGCTTTTGGAGCGAGTCGGATTTTGTAAAGGTTGAGCGTCCTCTCAGCCGGTCGCAATTGCCGAATGCTTCGATGTTGCATTTGCTACCCTAGAAGGTGTTGAATGCGCTCCGTGCCACCTCAGAGAAATTGTAAATATTGCGGCGAGACATTTTGGCGCAGCCTTACAATATGTCCTCACTGCGGACAGCCGAGTTTATTCCCAAACTGTGAAGCGGCTGCCGAGGCGTCACAAATCCAGGCGCTCCAAATCAGGTACGATCAAGCTATAGCTGATGGAAAAGCCCGTGGCTGCGAGGCGGAGGTACTCGCATTTCAAAACGAGGTAAAAAGTAGTGAAGCCGTAATCAATCGGTTTTTCGGCGAGGTGTGCCGACTTGCTTATTCAGACGATGAAATCTATGCGACTTTTTACCAGCGGATTGAGGGCGGAATGAGGGTGCCTGGAGGGGGTAGTTGGGATCGGCTGCGCGCGATGGCTGATACCGCCCTTTTTGGGGATGTAAACAAGCGCGAAATCCGATTCGGCGCTCTAACGTTAGATGGATTCGGACTCAGTCACTACGGAGATTGCTCAATTGTCCTTAAAACGTGCATGATCGAGCACCGAGCGTCAGTTTTCACTGAAAACACCGTGATTTTCATGCGAAACCACAACCTCCAAGCTGCCAATGGCTACGCTATTCCTGATGGTTACCAAGCACCGTGGGACGCCCGCGCCATCATCGCCGTAGCAAAGATGGCAAACGAAATTTCACCGTCCACGAAGCCCACTGATTTCCCGGAACTACTCCTGAGGCCCGGTCCAAGTGGTTCATCTGATCGTTTCGTGGAAGTGCATATTTGGGGTTCGCTCACAATCCGTTCAGTCAGCAAAGTGACAGTAAAAAACTGGGTCATGACCCCCTCGGGTACTGAATTAAAAGTTCTAGAAAAAAATTTGGCTCGGGCTAATGTCGGGCTAAAAATCCCTTGACAAATGGAAGCTATTTTGTCCTCACAGAGGAATTTTGGTTTGGTTTTGGACCAGGGAAATTTGCATGCTCTCATCACTCCAGATCGCGTTGAATCCGTTGTTCCGAACCCGGTCTTCGTCGCTGGATGGATGCGCGGAGTGAGGGACGCAATCTTTTTAGAAGGCGTCACGACGCTAGAGGCACAAAAAAGGCTCTGCCAAGAGTCCCTCTACGAGCGCGCTTTTCGTTTGATGCTTCCCTTGCTCGATGAGCGTTTGGAGGATGAACTGCGGCTCGAAGTCGCCCGTGAAATTGAGCACATCTCTTTGGGTAATCGCTTGCTCTTCAACTGGCTCGGAGCACGATATTACGCTGCGCCGTTCCCTCAGACGGAGCGGCTAGACTCTGCTGTAGATATAACCCGTTATTTAGGCATAAATTCACTCCGTGGATTTCTCCTAAGGCTTCGCAAACGCCAACCGCTCATCGGTCAAGTACAGAATGCTTGGACTCAAATTCCTGAATCCGATTTCCAGGATTATGAGTCCGTGGACAAGATCAGACTCCATCTGATTACAGATGGCTTATTTTACAGGCTTGTTGACGCTTTGGCTCAGGAAGCCTCTCTTGGACAATTCATTCGTGATGAGGTTCAAAGACCGCGTAGCACATTGATTCCAGACTTCGGTTTGCTGCTCAGGCATCTAATGGAACCATTCTTCAGCCGGCACAACGAGCAATTTTTGCCCTACACGAAACGTTTGGAACTGAAAGGCGAGGTCGAGTTGTGGAAGAGCAAAATCTCGGGTTTTGTTCTACTAGCGGAATACAACCTTGCGTCCAAGGAGGCTGAGGATTTGGTTTCCTTCCAGTTAGCTAATGGTCGTTCTTCCTACCCTGCGAAGTCGCTGTGTGATCTTGCTGCCCGCTCAAAAGAGACAGAGCACCTTGAAGCTCAAAAGCTCTTTGCAGAAATGGCAATCAAGGTCAACCCATGGGATGAGCGATGCTGGGTGCAGTACGCTGATTCATACAAGTCTCTACATGCTCCTCAAAAAGCTCTGGAGATTTATGAAGACATAGTGTCTGAGTATCCACGTGCAAAGGTAGCCAAAAATGGCCGTGCGGAGGTACTGCGCGACCTCAACCGTTTTGATGAGGCCCTGGCGGCTTACGAGGCGGTGATCCGTGAACATCAGCAAGATGATGTTGCTAAATGCGGCCGTGCGGAGGTGCTGCGCGACCTCAACCG
>CALMVM010000199.1 GCA_937873255.1 uncultured Verrucomicrobiota bacterium
GTTGGCACCCCAGACTAACTCAGCACCCGGCTCGAAAAAGCGAAGTCACGTCAAGGGGGGCTGG
This sequence comes from uncultured Verrucomicrobiota bacterium, assembly GCA_937873255.1. GTDB lineage: Bacteria > Verrucomicrobiota > Verrucomicrobiia > Chthoniobacterales > SZAS-18 > CAHJWO01. The sequence goes on from CALMVM010000199.1 coordinate 65, forward strand.
AGCGGTCTTACCACACTTCGGCGCGCACGCGTTGAACGCGCTCCCAGATCTCCGGCGTCATCTCCAGTTGCCAGACGCCGCCGAGCAGATGGTTAAAACGCGGGTTTTGTTTCGCCTGCTGCTCGACACGGTCTATCAACACGGAGCCGTGCGACGACAGCAGGTCCTCGAGTGGACCGGCCGCGAGCAACGCTTCCTGTTCGGCCGTCAGGTCACGTTGCAATATTTCGAGGATCGCCGCCCAAACAATTTCTGGAGCATCCTTGGAAAGATCGTGATCACACACCAGATACCGGTTGCCCTCGAACCAGTCCTTCACCACTTCGCAGATCGTGATTCCTTTCAGGGAGCGATATTCGCCACCATAGACAAACAGGTCATCGCCGTTGCTCATCATTTCGCCGACGCCTTGTGCACGATTCCCTTGGCCTTCAGCCCCTGCGCGGCCTCGGTGAAATAGTCCTTCACGTCGCCCTGCCCGCGAATCCATTCCAGATAACGCCCGACGCCGGTGAGCAGGTCGGTCTGCGGGAGGTAGCCGACGCCGTCGCGGATTCGTGCCGTGCCGCTGGTGAGGTGCCGCATCTCGCCGGGACGGAACTCGCCGTTGACCTCCGGGGCGATCCGGATGCCCAGCGCCTCGCTGATCTGCCCGGCCACCTCGCGGATCGGCACGCCCCGGCCGCTGCCGACGTTGACCGGCAGGCCGTCGAGCGCGTCGCTTTCGGCCACGAGCCAGTTGGCGCGGGCGATGTCCTCCACGAAGGAAAAATCGCGCGTCTGTTCGCCGTCCTCGTAGAGCACGGGCGCGAGGCCGTTGAGCAGGCGCGTGCAAAAGATGGCGATAACACCCGTGTACGGGTTGAAGATCGATTGCCTCGGCCCGTACGTGCACGAATACCGCAGCGCCACCGTGGGGATGCCGACCTGCTTGCCCCACAGCAGGACGAGTTTTTCCTGATCGACCTTGGTCAGCCCGTAGACCGTTTCGCCGCCGACGGGCGCTTCCTCGGGCGTGGGCGCGGGGGTCGTCGGCGCGCCGCAGAGTGGGCAATGCACGGTCCAGTCGGCGGCGCGGAGTTGTTCGACGGGGCGGACGGCGGGGAAGACGAGGCCGTGCGTGGGGCAGGTCGCCGCGCCCTCGCTGTAGACGGCTTGGCTGCTGGCGACGACGATTTTCTTGATGGGCAGGTTGTCCTCGCGGATGACCTCCAGCATCTGCGCGGTGCCGAAACTGTTGACGTGGACGTACTTGGCGATCTCGGGCATGTAGCCGCCGTACGCGCCCTGGTGGAAGATCACGTCGATGCCAGCCATCGCGGCGCGGATCGTGGCGCGGTCGGTCAGGTCACCCTGGACGAACTCGGCCTTTTCGTTGATCCACGCCGGCTTGCCGAAGCGATGGGTCTGGGGCTCCAGATTATCGAGGACGCGGACGGTGTAACCCTCGTTGATGAGTTTGTCGGTGACGTGCGAGCCGATGAGGCCCGCGCCGCCGGTGACGAGGGCGCGTTTCTGGGAAGACATGAGATGTGGGATGTGAGAGGTGGGATGGAAGCAAGAGAGCTTCATCCACGAGCGGGAACGGGATTTTTATAGCTCACATCTCATATCCCACAACTCACATCCCACATCGGCGCGTCCGCGCGCCTACTTCCCCTTGAGCAGCGGCACGTTGATGCCGCCGAGCAGCTTGCCGCCGCCACCGCCGCGCCGCTCGGTCAGCGCGGCCATGATGCCGCCGGCCACGGCCACCAGCGCCGTCGTCGCAAACGCCGCCAGGCCCACCGTGAGGATGCGCTGTTCGTTGGACTCCTCGCGCGCCTCGCGCACCAGCGTCATGATCTCCTGCCGGATCTCGCGCGCCTCCCGCTCGGTGATGTCGGGGCGGTCCAGGCGCGTTTTGAGGACGCTGATCGCCAGTTCGACGGTGTTCTGGACCTTGTGCGAAATGCCGCTCTGGTCGAGCGAGAACGCCTTCAACCCCTCCATCAGGATGAGCAGGGAAGGGTTGAGCATGCCCATGTAGCCGCGGAAGGTTTCTTCATCGAGCACCTTCTTGGTAAAATACGCGCCGAGCACGACGCGCACCGTTTCCGCCGTGGCCCGGAGCGGGTCCACGACACCGAGGGACTGGACTTTGCGGAGGATGATTTCGTTGTTCATAAACGCGCGGTAGCCTGCTCCTGCCGGCCGCCAGTCTACGGCACAAAGACGCGCCGCGAAAGGCCATAAACGGACGCACGCGCGATTCTGTCTTCCCTATGCCCGACGACCGCAACATCCAGCACGACAAAAAAGTCATCAACGACAAGAAGCACAAAGGTGAGGACCTCACCCAGGGAGCCGCACACGTTCCCCAGCCCGGTAAGAAGACCGCGCACGAAAAACCCCACGGCGCGCACAAGGAGACCGAGGCCGAGAAATCCGGCGGCAGCGTGGCCGAAACCGAGCACGACCTCGCGCCGGGCGGCACGACCACCACCCCGGCGCGCGTGACGAAAAAGGGCTGACCCGCCTGCTCTGGCCCGTCACTTTGAGAAATCGGGTGACGGGCATTGCTGTCGGCTCGACGCCCCGGCTACTTGATCGGCTGGAGGGTCGTGTTCAGCAGCTTGAAGTCGTTGGCGTACCGGTCGCCGTCCCGGTCGTTGGCGCGGCGATTGAAGTAATATGTTTCCTTGCCCCCCGGGGCCGTGAAGGCCGAATAGATGCCGGTGAAAGCGTCGCCGTTATACTTGTATCGGTAGAGGAGGTAGTGCATCTGGATCGTGCCAAAACTTTTCGTGCCGCTCGCGCCGAATTCCACCCCGCTGTAGCCCGGCCCGGCCGTGTCGCTCGTAACGGCCTTGCGCAAGCCCGCCACACAGCCAGCCTCGTCGGGATAGGTCCCGGCCGACATCGACACGAAGATTTCCGCCTGGGGGCTGCTGTTCGCATGGGCGCTCAACCTTTCGCTGGCGTCCTTGCCCTGGGTGTATACCCAGCCGTCGGCCAGCGAGAACCGGACGGTCGGATGCGAGGGCGGGTAGGAGATTGTCTGGTCGGCGCGGGAGGACGCGGCGAGGGACAACAAGCCGATAGCAGCGAGGATGGAAAAGAAGGGGCGGAGGCGCATGGTGATGGATGGGAATGGATGGATCAACGGAGGGGCTTGAACGAGGAGGTGATCAGAGTGTACGCGTCGCCGTATTTGATGTTGTCGGGCGACAACTGGACCATCGTCATCGGCCGGTTGCCGACCTTGAACCAGCGAAAGAGTAGGACGTTGTTCTGGCCGTTGATCTTCCCGCTGATCACGACGCCGACCGAGTCGATCCCGCCGCCGAGCGAGTCGTGCATCGGCTTGCCCACCTGGGGGTCCTTCATGTCGTAGGATTCCGCGACGATCTTGCCCAGGTCTTCCATGCTCTCCGTGACCTCGGCCTCGGTGAATTTCGGATTGAACAGGCTGATCGAGACCATGGTTTTGTCGTCGTTGGGCGGCTGCGCGACGAACGACTGGTCTTTGTTGTTGCCCCAGGAGTGGGTCCAGCCATCGGGGAGCGAGAAACTCACGAGCGGCCCCTTGGCCGGGTATTTGATGGCATCCCCCGCGACGGCCGTGCGCAGAGCCGGCAGCAGGCAGCAGACGGCGAGGACGAGCGAGACGACACGGCGGCGGTCGGTGTGCATGAGGTTGAAACGGCCGACGGCGGAAAGTTTGCGCAAAAAAGCGTCTTCACCGCACGCGCATGCCGGCGTTGTCGTCCCAGTGGAGGGGCTTGCCCATCTTCGGGAGGGGCGACTCCTTGGCCGGGTCGATGGTCACGCCGTATTTCCAATCCGGCGGGCAGATAGCGATATAGCGCGCGTAGCCGCCCGTGCCGCCGCCGAGCTTCGGATAGCCGATCTCCACGAGCGCGCCGGTCTCGGGTACCTGGTCGAGGTTGCAAACGCCCTCGGCCTGCGTGTAGCCGTTCCTGAGCAGCCACGCCTCGCCTTCGAGGTCGGGCGTGGTGTCGGTGTCGAGCGGTTCGTGGCCGTGGAATAAAATGTGGCGCTGCAAGTGCAGGAACTTCAGCGCGTCGAGTTTTACCCCGGGGAATTTCTCTTCGGTGGCCAACTTCGGGTCGGGCCAGCGTTTGGACCAATCCGAACGGATGAACACCACGCTGCCCTCCGGGATCGGGCCGTATTCCTTTTCCCATGCCTCTATGTCGGCGACGGTCATCTGGTAGCCGGGGTCTTTCTTGACCTTGTCCACGATGGAGATGACCACCAGCGGACGCACCGCGAAGGTCGGCGGCAGCTCGTCGATGGCGGGGAAGTCCGGGTTCCAATGCGCGGGCGGGTCGAGCTGGGTGCCGAACTGGTCGGTGGCGAGCGTGTACGCGCTGGC
>CALMVM010000200.1:0-1045 GCA_937873255.1 uncultured Verrucomicrobiota bacterium
GTCTTGAAGGCGTTCATCGCGTGGATGTTCGTCATGTTCAGGAGCGAGAGCACGGCGAGCATCATGATCCCCGCCCCCGCGCCGTAGTACCCGCCGTAGACCGCGATGACGAACTGGAGCAGCGAGGTTTTGACGAGCGAGCGCAGGTCGTGTTCGTCGCCGAGCGAGAGTTTCAGGTGCGCCGCGACCTGCCGCCCGTACGCGAACAGCACGGTGGCAAACAGCGTCAGCCAGGGCAGCAGCCGGTCGAAGGTCGCGGCGGGCGTGTGCAGGAGGATCCACGCGCCGACGATCCCACCGAACACACTGACGACCGCAAGGGTGACCGCCAGTCGCCGGCGCGCGGCGAGTTCGCGCCGGTACGCGCCGAAGCTGGCCAGGGTCCCGGGCCAGAGTGCGACGGTGCTGGTGGTGTTCGCGTGGATCGTGGGCACCCCGCAGCGGATCAACATCGGCAGGGTGAAGAAACTGCCGCCCCCGGCCACCGAATTGATCACGCCCGCCAACAGGCCGGCCCCGGCAATCAGCGCCACCTGACCGGCATTCATGGCCGCGCGGCGGGTCGGCCGCGCCGGTAAAAGGTCGATGGAGAAAAATGCGCCGCAGCCATCCGGCTCTTTAGCCGAGGTTTCGCCCGGGCTCAATGCCGCGCCTACAATCCAGAGAGCCTAATCACCGCGCTTGTCGGCATCGGAGGGGCTTGCTACAGTCCCCCGCCCGGCGCCATGCCGGGTGATTTCCATGTCCACGCATTATCAGGGTTCGCCGCACGAAGTCCGCGCCCTCGATGCGTTCATCAAGCTGGTGCGCGCCTCGGGCTCGGTCGTGACGCGGACCAGCCGTCACCTGACCGACGCCGGGCTGACGGTGGGCCAGTTCGGCATCCTGGAGACGCTCCTGCACCTCGGGCCGTTGCACCAGTGCGAGCTGGCGCGCAAACACCTCCAGAGCGGCGGGAACGTCACGATGATCGTCGATAATTTGGAAAAGGCCGGCCTCGTGCGCCGCGAACGCCTCCGCGCCGACCGGCGTTACGTGCGCGTCT
>CALMVM010000200.1:1055-10612 GCA_937873255.1 uncultured Verrucomicrobiota bacterium
CCTGACTCCGGCGGGCCACGCGCGCATCGCGTCGGTGTTCCCAGAACACGTCCGGCAGATTTGCGAACAGATGGAGATTCTCACACCCGAGGAGCAGGGGGAACTCGGCCGCCTCTGCCGCAAGTTGGGTCTGCACGCCGCCGCCCATGATGCCGAACCATCCGCGCCGGCCGGCGCGGTGCTCAACGCCGCCAAACCGTAGCGCGGGCTGGACACGATTGAATGGGGAACGGCCCTTCGCCCCGTGCGGCGCGCCGGTTTCCCCTTCCCCATGAACAAAATCTTCGGTCCTTTCTACGGCGGACGCGCGGCGGTCGGGATGCTGGCGGTGCGCGTCGTCTTCGGCGTCGGCATCATCCTGCACGGCTGGGACAAGGTCGTGAATGGCGGCCCCTTCCACTGGGCGGATGGCCCGGGTCCGTTGGGTGACATTCCCCACCCGCTCCAGGGGTTGGCGACCATTACCGAAATCGGTGGGGGCCTGGCGATGATTCTCGGCCTGCTCACCCCGCTGGCCATGCTGGGGTTGATGATCGCGATGGCCGTCGCCTTTTGGAAAGGCCACCGCGGCGAGCCGTACGTCTCGCTTGCCCGCCCGTTAAATCCATGGACCTACGAACTCGTCGCGCACTACGGGCTCCTCGCCTTCGGCCTGTTGCTGGCCGGGCCGGGGACTTTGTCGCTCGATTACTTCTTTTTCGGTCGGCGCGCGCGACCGTCTGCGACGATGCCTGTGCCCTGAGCGAATCCGCAACGCGCTGCCATGTCCGTTGCCACTCTCTTCGCGGGCCTGCTCTTCGGAGCCATCGGGATGGGAGTATCCATGTACGGACGCAAACAGCGACGCGCGCTGCCGTTCCTCATCGGCGTGGCACTGATGGTCTACCCGTATTTCTTCGACGACCCGTGGCTGCTCTACGGCATCGGCGCGGTCCTGATCGCCGCGCTTTTCGTGTTCCGCGAGTGACGGATCGCTCAGAGGTCCTGCCCGTACGCCAGGAATTGGCGGTACTCTCGCAAAATCGCCTCCACCGCCGCGACCCCCGCCGCCACCTGCCGGCCGAACTCCGCCGCCTGCGGCGTCTCGAAGATGATCTCGAACGGCACCGGCCGCGCCGCCGCCGGGTTGCTCAGGACGCCCTCGTAGCACTCCGTGATCAAACCCCGCGCCGCCGGGAACCCGTCGATCACCTCCCTCTCCGCCAGCGGCACGAACACCGCCGCCGCCGAGAGCGCCGGTTTGGCGAGCGCCTCCGTGAGGGTCGCCCCGCGCACGAATGCATAGGCTCCGTCGCAGGTATCGTCGGCGTGGAGCGCCACCAGGCCGGCGAAACCGAGGGCAGTGAGTTCCTTTTCGAGCAGGTAGACCTCCGGCTGCGTACTGTCGCGCCAGAACTCGCGGTTGAGATCGCACCCGGCGCGGGAATGCCGCGTGCCGTCCTCATAGCCGCTCGGGTTGCAAACGGGGTAGACGTGGAGTTGGTAGCCCTGCGCCAACTGCGGATCGTCGTCGAGGCGCAGCAACAGGTCGCGCAACGCCGCCGCGCCCTCGGGTTCGTCGCCGTGGATCGCGCCGAAAAGTCCCAGCCGGATCGGCGCGCCGCCGCCGGCGGGGCCGTGCAGCGTCCAACGCGTGAGCCGATGCCGCCCCGCGCCGTGCCGAAACTCGCCGACGGTCGATTCGCGCAAGAGCGAGCCCGCCCGGGCGGAACGTTCGCGCAACGGGGCGAACAGGGTTTCGACGCGGCTTTGCATGACGCGGGAACCTTACACGGTTGCGAGGGCGCTCAAAAGAGGTGGATGGCGTTCTCCGAGCGGCATTGGTGACACCGGCGACGCAGCCGCCTAAGCTTTCTTCCAGACGACCATGCCCGACCCCGCTCCGCCCAACCCGCTCCCCCGCTGGCGCGGGTTCAACCTGCCCGAACTCTACGGGGCCGGCAGCTTCGCGGCGTTCTCGGAAGACGATTTTCGTTGGATCGCCGGCTGGGGTTTCGACTTCGTGCGGCTGCCGCTTTCCTACACGCTCTGGACGTCCGACGACCCGTTCCGGCCCGACGAAAACGCCCCCGCTCTCGCCGAACTCGACCGCGCCGTCACGCTTGCCGAGCGCCACGGAACCCACCTTTGCCTCAATCTCCACCGCGCGCCCGGCTACAGCGTCAGCCGCGAACGCAAGGAACCTTTCAATCTCTGGCGCGACCAAGCCGCGCTCGACGCTTTTTGCCTGCAATGGCAATTCCTCGCGCGGCGTTACGCGGGCATCCCGCCAGCGCGCTTGAGCCTGGACCTGCTCAACGAGCCGCCCCCGCCCCTGCCCGCGTTCCTGGCAAGACTCCTCGGCGGCGCGACCCGCACGCGGCACGAAACAGTCATGCGCGCCGCCGTCGGGGCGATCCGCGCGGTGGACCCGGCGCGGCTGATCCTCCTCGACGGACTCGACTACGGCCGCCGCCCGTGTCCCGAACTCGCCGATCTGCCCAACGTCGCGCAGAGCTGCCGGGCTTACGAACCCTACGAATTGACCCACTACCGCGCGCCGTGGATGCCGCTATCCGGACGCTGGCACCGGCCGGGATGGCCGCTTCGTTTCGACGCGCGCGGCCGGCGTTGGAACCGCATGCGGTTGGAAGCGGTCTATGCGCCGTGGGCGGCACTCATTGAGCGCGGCGTGGGCGTGCATTGCGGCGAGATGGGATGTTACCGGCACACGCCCCACGCGGTGTTCCTGGCGTGGATGCGGGAAGTGCTCGCGGTCCTGCGAGGACACGGGATCGGCTGGGCGCTGTGGAATTTTCGCGGGCCGTTCGGCGTGCTGGACACGGATCGCACGGACGTGGAATACGCCGATTGGCACGGCCACCGGCTCGACGCGGCGTTGCTGGCGCTGTTGCAAGCTTCCTGATCAGAAAACGCGATCCACGAGCGGCTGGCCGGCCTCGAAACGCTCCAGGTTGCCTAGGAAATGCCGCACCAGCCGCTCGTCCTCGTCCGAGTGCGAACCGGCGACGTGCGGGGTGATGAAACAGTTCGGCAAGACCCAGAGTTCGTGCTCCGGCGGCAGTGGCTCGGGGTCGGTGACATCCAGGAACGCCGCTTCGAGCGGCCCTTCGCGCAACGCCGCTGCCAAGGCTACCTGATCGACCGTCGCCCCGCGCCCGACGTTGTAAAATCGCGCCCCGGCTTTACACCGTGCGAGCCGTTCCCGCCCGAAGAAATGCCCGGTCGAGCCGTTATGCGGCAGGATGTTCACGACGTGGTCCGCCTCGCCGAGCCGCGCGTCGGCCTCCGCTTGCGTCAGGATCGACACGCCCTCGTCGCCGCTCGGGGTGCGCCGTACCCCGAACAACCGCATCCGCAACGGGGCAAGGATTTCCGCCAGCCGCCGGGCGATCGCGCCGAAGCCGTAAATAAATACCGTCTGGCCCGTGAGCAGCCGGCTCTGCCGGTCACCCGCCTGACCCTGGAGCCAACGGCGCACGCCGCGCTGGTTGTTCAGGCACGACGGCAGCCGCCGGGCGAGGGCGAACATCATCGTAGCGAGGTGTTGCGCGCAGGGTTCGTCGAAGACGTGCGAGCTGTTCGACATCACCGCTCCGCGTGTCCGGAACGCCGCGCGCAGGTCGTCGCGGTCGTAACGCGTGTAGCCCGCACTGGAAAGCTGCACCCAGCGCAAGGCGTCGTTGGCCAGCAGCCCCTCGGGGTCCGGCTGGCCGAAGAGGATTTGCGCGCCGTCGGGTGCCGCGTCCGCCGCGTCGCGCACGGTGTCAGCACCCTCCGATTCCCCGTGCAAAATGCGTGCGTGCCGCCGCGTGCCTTCGCGCAGGAGGCACGCGGCGGGCTCGTTCAGAGGATAGTTGCACCAGATTCGCAAGGCGGAGGAAGTCGGCATGATAAAAACTTTCCCGGCACGGCCGGCGGGCCAACCAAGCCCCGAGCGCCGAATCAAGTCAAATTCCACGTTGGCATCGCGCGGGATTTGTCTGTAACAACAACGTGTCCGTCCCAGCCTGTGCCCGACCTATGAACGATTCCCGGCAATCATCCAGTCCCTACCCCACGCCCCTGTCCGACCCGATGCCCCTGCCGGACGACGGCGGCATCGACGCCTACGGCTACCGCACGCGGCCTTCACAGACGGAAACCGGCATGCCTGCCGGCGTGCCGTACATCATCGGCAACGAAGCGGCCGAGCGATTCTCTTTTTATGGGATGCGCTCGATCCTCATCACGTTCATGACCGGGTTCCTCATGACCCACACGGGGAAGGCCGACCACATGAGCGACACGGAAGCGCGCAAGAATTTTGCCTATTTCGTAGCCGCCGTTTATTTCCTGCCGATCTTGGGCGCGGTGCTCGCCGAAGGCTTCTGGGGCAAGTATCGGACGATCTTATGGCTGTCCATCGTGTACTGCTTCGGCCATTTCGCACTGGCTCTGGATGATACCCGGCTCGGTTTGCTGATCGGCCTGGGCTTGATTTCCGTGGGCTCCGGCGGGATCAAGCCGTGCGTGTCGGCCAACGTCGGCGACCAGTTCGGGCAATCCAACAAAGGCCTTTTACCCAAGGTGTTCGGGTGGTTTTACTTCTCGATCAATGCCGGGTCTTTCCTGTCCACGATTCTCTGCCCCTTTTTGCTCAATGACCCGCGCTACGGTCCGCGGTGGGCGTTCGGCCTGCCGGGCGTGGCGATGGTGATTGCGACGATCTGCTTCTGGCTGGGGCGGCGTAAATTCGTCCACATCCCGGCGGGACGGGCCAAGTTTTTCCAGCAGTTTGCCAGCAAGGAAGGTCTCGGTGCGCTCGGGCGCATTGCGGTCGTGTATGTCTTCATCGCCGTGTTCTGGTCGTTGTGGGACCAGAGCAGCGGCGGTTCGTGGACGCTTCAGGCCAAAAAGATGGACCTGCATTTCTTCGGCCTGAACCTCTTGCCCGAACAGGTGCAGACAGCGAACCCGATCCTGATCCTCCTGTTCATCCCGATGGTGAACTACGGGCTCTACCCCCTGATGGGCCGTTTCTTCGAGGTGACCCCACTGCGCAAAATCGGCATCGGTCTCGGCTTGACCGCTGTCAGCTACGTGGTCATCGCCCATATCCAGACGCTCATCGACGCCGGTGGGCACCCGACGGTCTGGTGGCAGTTCCTCGCGTACGTCATCCTCACACTCGGCGAGGCGATGGTTTCCATCACGGGTCTGGAATTTTCCTACACTCAGGCTCCCAACAACATGAAAAGCGCCATCATGGCGGCATGGCTTTTCACGGTTTCGCTGGGCAACTTCTTCACCGCGCAGGTGAATTCGTTCATCCTTAACGCCGATGGCTCTTCGAAGATGAGCGACTACCATTATTATCTGTTCTTCGCCGGGCTGATGGCGGTCACGACGGTTGTTTATGCGGTGGTGGCGAGTTTTTACCGTGGCAAGACGTACATCCAAGGCTCGGAGGCAATCGCGGAAGCTGACATCGCTGCTGTGGTCACACGGATGCCCGCCTGACCGCAAATAGACGGAACCCTATTGTCTATTAAACCGATAGACAATTAGATAGACGCTTTACAGGTGCGGCTTGCGGGTGGAGGTTGCCGGTCCCGCCGCCCGACATGAGTGCCGACCCTTCTGCTCCGAAGCCGCTTGCGGCGAACGAAAACATCAAGGCTGCCTCGCACGGTCTGCGCGGCCACATTGCCGCCGACATGGCCGACGCCTCGACCGGCGCGATCTCTGAGGACAGCAATCAGCTCGGAAAATTCCACGGTCTGTATCTCCAGGACGACCGCGACCTGCGCAACGCTCTCAAGAAGGCGGGCAAGGAAAAAGCTTTCGCGTTCATGCTGCGCGTGCGGCTGCCCGGTGGCCGTGCGACGCCGCAGCAATGGCTCGTCCTCGACAAATTGGCCGACGACATGGCCTCGCCGTCGCTCAAGATCACGACGCGGCAGACCTTCCAGTTCCACGGCATCATCAAGGGCAACGTCAAGCCAGTCATCCAGGGCATGCACCGCGTCCTGCTCGACTCGATTGCCGCCTGCGGCGACGTGAATCGCAACGTCCTCGCCCCGCCGAACCCCGAGCGTTCCGCGTTGTTGCAGGAGATCTACCAACACGCGCGCGACTGGAGCGAATACGCCCTGCCGAAAACCCGCGCCTACCACGAAATTTGGCTCGACGAGGAAATGGTCGCGGGCGGCGAGGTCGAGCCGATGTACGGCGAGACGTACCTGCCGCGCAAGTTCAAGGTCGCTTTCGCGTTGCCGCCGTCCAACGACGTGGACGTCTTCGCGCAGGACCTCGGTTTCATCGCGGTCGAGGAAAACGGCCGCCTGGCCGGCTACAACGTGACCGTCGGCGGCGGCCAAGGCATGAGCCACGGCAACGCCGAGACGTTCGCGCGGCTGGCCGACGTGCTCGGCTTCATCCCGCCGGACAAGGTGAACACCGTCGGCGAGGCGGTGCTCACGACGCAACGCGACTTCGGCGACCGCACCAACCGGCGGCACGCGCGCCTCAAGTACACGATTCAAGATCGCGGCCTGGAATGGTTTCGCGGCGAGGTGGAGCGGCGCAGCGGCGTCGCGCTCGCGCCCGCGCGGCCTTTCGGGTTCACGACGATTGCCGACCCGCTCGGGTGGCATCAGTGCGAGGACGGGACGTGGTTTTACGGATTGCATATCCTGAGCGGCCGGGTGCGGGACGTGCCGGGCCGGGCATTGAAAACGGCGATGCGCGAAATCGCGTCGATCCACACGGGCGATTTTCGCCTCACGCCATCGCAAAACCTGACGATCTCCGGCGTCACGGTTGAACAAAAACCCGTCATCGAAAGCATCCTCGAACGCCACGGCCTGCTCGGCGAGAATGACCGTTCCGGCCTGCGCCTCAACGCGTTGTCCTGCGTCGCATTACCCACCTGCGGGTTGGCTTTGGCCGAGAGCGAGCGCGTCCTGCCTGACATCGTGACAAAATTCGAGACCGTGCTCGACGAGGCCGGTCTGCACGACGACGCGATCAGCCTGCGCGTGACCGGCTGCCCCAACGGCTGCGCGCGCCCGTACCTGGCCGAAATCGGGTTGGTCGGCCGCGCGCCGAACAAGTACGCGCTCTTTCTCGGCGCCAAGTACAACGGCACGCGCCTCAACCGGCTGATGGCTCCGAGCGTGAGCATCGACGACGCGCTCGGATTGCTCACACCGATCATCCGCCGTTACGCCGTCGAACGCGAGGACGGCGAGGGCTTCGGCGATTATTGTGACCGCACGGTGCTTCCTGCCGACGCAACCCTGCATAGTGTCGGCACCCCGCCCGGTTCGACCGTCCACGCGCCGGACGTTGCCACGGTGCAGACCGCAACCTCTGCCTGACCTACCATGACTCCCGATCAAATTTCCCGCTGGAACGACGAACTGTACGAGCAATCACCGTTGGAAATCACGCGCTGGGCGGTTGCACACGCGCCGGGGCGGGCCGTGGTCTCTACGAACTTCCGTCCTTACGAAGCGGTCATCTTGCATTTGGCAACGCAGGCGCAAAGCCGCATCCCCGTCCTCTGGGTGGATCACGGATACAATCGCCCCGCCACCTACCGACACGCCGAGGAACTGCGCCGGATGCTCGACCTCGATCTGCGCGCCTACCTGCCAAGGATCACCGTCGCGCACCGCGAAGCCGTTTATGGGTCGGTGCCGGACACCAGCGACGAAGAGGCCCTCAAGCAGTTCAGCGCGCAGATGAAATTGGAGCCGTTCCAACGCGGCATGAAGGAACTCGCGCCGCTCGTCTGGATCACCGCTTTACGCAAATCACAAAATCCCAACCGTGCCGGACTCGACATCGTTTCCGTGGACGAAAATTTCGGCACGCTGAAGGTCAGCCCGCTTTTCCACGCCACCGACGAGGAGTTGGAAGCCTACCTGCAACGGCATTCCTTGCCCAACGAATGGGACTATTTCGATCCCGCGAAGGCCGACGAAAAACGCGAGTGCGGTTTGCACGCCGCCTGGGGCGGACAGGCGGTACGAAGTTAGGAGTGAATCCGTGAGTAGTTATCATCTCGATCACCTCCAGTTTCTCGAAACGGAGGCGATCCATATCCTGCGCGAGGTCGCGGCGGAGTTTGAGCGGCCGGCGTTATTATTCTCGGGCGGCAAGGATTCGATCTGCCTGCTGCGTCTCGCGGAAAAAGCGTTCCGGCCTTCCGAGCTGCCGATGCCGCTGCTCAATGTGGACACCGGCCATCATTTCCCGGAACTCAACGAGTTCCGCGACCGTCGCGCGAAGGAGATCCGCGCGAAACTGATCGTCCGCACGGTGGACGAGGCGATTCAAAAAGGGGTTGCCATCCCTGTGCCGGGTCAGGTCAGCCGCAACGCGCTGCAAATCCCCACCCTCCTCGCCGCCATCGAGGAATTTCAATTCGACGCCTGCATCGGCGGCGCGCGGCGCGACGAAGAAAAAGCGCGCGCGAAGGAACGTTTCTTTTCGTTCCGGGACAGCTTCGGGCAATGGGACCCGAAGAACCAGCGCCCCGAAATCTGGAACGTCTACAACGCCCGGCTCAATCCCGGCGAGAACATGCGCGTTTTCCCGTTGAGCAACTGGACCGAGATGGACGTTTGGGAATACATCCGTCAGGAACGCTTGGAGGTACCGAGCATCTATTATAGCCACCTGCGCCGGGTCGTGCGGCGCGGCGGACAATGGGTTCCGGACACCGAGTTGGTTCCCGCTCGGCCAAACGAAACCGCAGCGACCCTGTTCGTGCGCGTGCGGACGATTGGCGATATCATCAGCACGGGCTGCGTGGATTCTCCAGCCGAAACCGTGGACGACATCATCGCCGAGATCGCCGCCGCCCGCGTCACCGAACGCGGCTCGCGCGCCGACGACAAACTCTCCGAGGCCGCGATGGAGGACCGCAAGAAGGCGGGGTATTTTTAGATTTTCCAGTGCTGACAATACTTGAACATCCCGAACTCAAACCTCACACTAACTCCATGAGCACGAAGGAAATCGTTCACGACTTGGTAGAACATTTGCCGGATAATGTTTCTCTCCTCGACGTTGCACGTCACATAGAATTTGTGGCGGCGGTCCAGGAAGGATTGGACGAACTGGACCGCGGCGAGAGCGTCCCCATCGAGGAAGTCGAAGCCGAGTTGCCATCATGGGTTATCAGGTGAGTTTGTCGCCGGCGGCACGTGTTGATCTTCGTGAGATCGTTCGATACATCGCGCTGGACGATCCGGTCCGTGCGACAACCTTCGGTCGGTTCCTGATCACCAACACGAAACGCTTGGCCGATTTTCCGGAGATGGGCCGGGTTGTGCCTGACTTCCGAGACCGAACATTGCGCGAGATTGTCGTTCGATCTTACCGGGTGATTTACCGTGTAGACCACGGCCGACGCCAAGTCGATGTCGTCCGCTTCTGGCATGGGGCACGAGGCACTCCAAAAATCGAACCAAATTAATTTCTGCTGTTCTTCGCCGCCGTGACCATTCCTCAACCCACTCCCGTCGACCTCCTGCTCTTCAACACCAGCGGCAGCTTGGACG
>CALMVM010000200.1:10622-12634 GCA_937873255.1 uncultured Verrucomicrobiota bacterium
CTCCAGCGCAGCGCCGACATCACCGGCAACGGCCAGATCAATCTCGCCAACCTCACCGATGGGTTGCGCGCCGAACGCGAGCAGGGCATCACCATCGACGTGGCGTACCGTTATTTCGCCACGCCCCGGCGCAAGTTCATCATCGCCGACACACCGGGCCACATTCAATACACGCGCAACATGGTCACGGGCGCGTCGTCGGCGAATCTCTCCATCGTGCTCGTCGATGCGCGCCAAGGGATCGTCGAACAAAGCCGCCGGCATACGTGCATCGCGTCGTTGTTGCGCATCCCGCATCTTGTCGTTGCCGTCAATAAAATGGACCTCGTCGATTGGAGCGAGGCGCGCTTCAACGAAATTCGCCAGGAGTTCGAGCAATTCCTGCCGCGCCTGGACATGAAGGATGTAAAATTCATCCCGGTCAGCGCGCTGCACGGCGACAACGTGGTCGATCCTTCGCCGCACACCCCGTGGTATCCCGGCCCGACACTTTTGGGTCACCTTGAAACCGTCCACATCGGCAGCGACTGGAACCTGAGCGACTTCCGCCTGCCCGTGCAATGGGTCAACCGCCCGAACAACCCGACCGACCCCGCGCTGCATGATTTTCGCGGCTTCAGCGGCCAGATTGCCGGCGGCATCGTGCGCGAGGGCCAACTCGTGATGGCGTTGCCGAGCGGCTATCTCTCGAAGGTCAAAACGATCTGGACCCTCGACGGGCCGTTGAAGGAAGCGTTTTGTCCGCAGTCCGTGACGTTGGTTTTGGAAGACGATATCGACGTGAGTCGCGGCGACGTGATCGTCGCTCCCGCAAATCTTCCGGGCACGGGCACCGACCTGCACGCGAAGATCTGCTGGCTGCATCCACGCCCCCTTACCCCCGGGAGAAAATATCACCTCAAACACCTGACGCAGACCGTCCCGGTGGCGGTCACGTCGATTGATTACCGCATCGATATCTCGACGTTCGATCCGCAGCCGGGCGTGGATTCTCTCGCCATGAACGACGTGGGAGCGATCCGCCTGCGCGCGGCGCGACCGCTGCTCTACGACGGGTTCGCCGCGAATCGCCAGACCGGGTCGTTCATTTTGATCGAGCAAGGCAGCAACGCGACGGTCGGCGCTGGGATGTTGTTCCCATCCACCAAACTGGCGCAACCGGAGTACAAGGATTTCGCCATTTGACTGCCGCCGTAGACTTACCCTTGTTTGGGTGAAACGGACGCCGCGGGCGCGGGCGGCATCATCCGCGCGGCGAACGAATACGCCGCCCAGCAGCTTTCCCACTGCGCGTCACTTCTCGGGTTGGCGTTCGTCGCGCGCATGTGCACGGTTCGCACGAGCCAGAATCCCGGTTGATCGAGCTTGAGTTCCACCAGACCTTTCGCCGTGGTGACCGCCGATACGACCACCGGCGGTTGTCCGTTGGCCGAACGACGGCAGGCGAAAACCTTGGCACCCACCAATGGGTTGCCTTCGAAGACGATCTTCACCCGTAGCTTCCCATCGGGACCGAGCCGGCCCGGATTGTTCTCCAGCAAAATCTCCAACCGCTCGCCGACGCGGCGTTTATATAATGTGTTGGCGCTCTCGGCCGACGGGTCGCGCTCCTGGACGAGCGTTTTCAAAAACCGCTGGTAGTTTTCCTTCCCGGGAGCGTCGACTTGGCCGAGACGCGCGCGTTGGGCGATGATCGCCTCCAGACCTTCCTCGGCGAGATAGGCATTAAACTTCGCCGGCTCCATCGTGATCGATTGGACCTTGCGGTCCATGATCACCAGCGCGGCGGTGTTTTCCATGCGCACCCGCGCCACGGGCGTCTGTCCGTCGACGCCGGCCGTCAGCAGGTCGCGCCGGCCGCTGCGATCCCCGTAGAGATCGAAGCGGATGATCCGATCTTTTTGCAGCGGCCTTTCCTCTTCGGTCGCCAGCCGCTCGCCCATGTTGAGGTGCAGGATCAATTCATCACCTCGCCCGGCCAACGCGGAAACGGGCTCCAACCAATAATCGTG
>CALMVM010000201.1:0-265 GCA_937873255.1 uncultured Verrucomicrobiota bacterium
GTCTGAAACTCCTGCACCGCCGCCGGCCAGAGCATCAGCCGGATGTCGTAGCGGTCGAGCAGGTTTTTCGCCCGCCCCTCCAGCACCGTGCTGCCCCGCAACGCGAGGCCAACCCCACCCGCCAGCATCGCGGCCACGACGACGATGGCGATGATGACGCGCGGCAGCAGCCCCGGCGCGGTCGCCCGGACGCGCAGGCAGCCGAGGATCGTCAATACCCCCAGGCCCACCGCCGCGCTCAGGCAGCCGCCCCGGCTGCCCGTGA
>CALMVM010000201.1:275-3751 GCA_937873255.1 uncultured Verrucomicrobiota bacterium
ATCGATAGGTAGCCGGTGAGCAGCTTGACCCAGCCCCGGTTGCGGCTCCACAACGCCACCGCTAATCCCAGGCAACCGACCACTTCGAGGTAACCCGCGAGGTGGTCCGGGCAAATGTAGAACCCGCTGGCCCGCCCCTCGTACTGGGATGGGCGGATGAATCCGAACAGCATGTCGGCCTGTCCGCTGGCGAATTGGCGGACGCCGAAAACCAGATTGGCCACCGCCATCGCCAGCAGGCCGGCCAGCACCCACAGGCGGCGGCGGGCATCGGTCAGCAGACACGCCGTGAGCAGGTAAACGACCAGCGCCCCCAGGACCATGAACCGGTCGTACCACGCGAGGTACGCCACCGGCGAGAGGAGGCTGCGCGCGATGACGTAGCCGAAAAACAGCGCCGAGGAAGCCAGGCACCAGCCGCTCGCAGGCAGCTTCGGCCGGCGCACGTCCACCAGCGAGAGCACCCCGGCGAGGCCGAGCAGGCCGTATCCCGGCCCCGCGAACAGCACGCGGGTGCCGCCGATGAGCAGTTCGGTCGCCGCCAGCGCGAAGCAAATCAGGACCGCGTAGACGACGTTCAAACGGCGCGGATCGTTGCAACCATCGAGAGAGCCGGACAGACAAAACGGCCCCTGCGACGAGAGCTGCTCATCGCAGGGGCCGATTGGGAAAACCGGGAAGGCGTCTTACCTGCCCGTCACGTTCGTGATCGGGTTGGAAACGGGCGGCAGGGCAATCGCTCCGCTCGGGGCGCTGCCGACGAAGCCCGGGCTGCCCGGAAAGCCGGGGCCGAAGCCGATGCCGAAACCGAAATCTTCCGCCGGGCCGTAGAGACCCGCCGCGTCGCCGGTCTCCGGATTGGTGAGCAGGGCGTTCAACGTGTCGGCGCACTCGGGGGCCAGGGAGGAAGCCATTTCCAAGAGCTTGCTGGCGTCTCCACTGTCGGAGGCGATGGCCGCGCGGGTCAGCTTCTCGATGTCTTTGCAAGGCAGCCTGCCGTGTCCCTGCTTGGGTTCCTTGGCCATGATGGCGGCCTCCAGGATGGACGTGGCCATGCCGATGTTCTGGGCGACGGCCGACTTCACGGCGCCGGCGGTCTGGTCGATGCTCGCTTTCGCCAGGGTCAGGCTCGGGCCGAGTTCCCGGTTGAGCATGTTGCGGGCGGCAGCGGTGTCGCTGGCGGCGTGAACGGTGGGGGCGGCAACCGCCAGGACGGCGGCGATGGCGCACAGGAGGGCGCGGCGGCAGAAGGTCATGTTTCGCATCGCTTTGATGATCGTCGTTGGATGGTAGGCTGGTTGTCGGTGATTGATTGCAGAGCGGGCAGCGGGAATCGAACCCGCATGGCCAGCTTGGAAGGCTGGAACTTTACCACTAAGCTATGCCCGCGATTCCCGGCATCATTGCCAGAAGTCGGGGGCGGTTGCCAAGTCTTTTTTCTTAAAAGAGCACGATTTCGGCCAAACCGGGCGTTTTCGCGCATTTGCGCTGGGAAAGTGCGAGGCCGGCCTTACAACGGTGCCCATGGACCCCGCCGCTCCCGTCTTGGTGCTCGCCTCCGCGTCGCCACGCCGACGCCTGCTCCTGCAAGAGAGCGGGTACGCGGCGACGGTGGCTCCCGCGCCCATCGAGGAATCCTCCGACCCCGCGCTGACCGTGCCCGAACTGGTCCTGCTCAACGCCCAACTCAAGAGCGCCGCCCTCTGGAAAGACCATCCGCGCGCCGTCGTTCTCGGCACCGACACGCTCGTTTGCCGGGACGGGCGCGCGCTGGGCAAGCCAGCCGACCTCGCGGAGGCCGCCCGGATGATCGGCAGCCTGGCCGGGCGGTGGCACGAGGTGTACTCGGGCGTCTGCCTCGCGCTGCCGTCGCGGGGGACCGTCGTCTGCTTCGTTGAGGAAACGCGTGTGCGGTTCCACGGGCTGACCGCCCCGCAGATCGACGATTACCTGCGCCTGATCGACCCTCTCGACAAGGCCGGCGGCTACGCGGCCCAGGAACACGGTGAACGCATCATCGCCGGCCACGAGGGATCGTGGACCAACGTGCTCGGCCTGCCGATGGAACGCCTCGCCGCCGTCCTGGCCGAAACGTTCGGCATCGTCCCGCAGGCTCCCCGCGCGAAAGAGCATCGACAGGACCCGACGCCCGGCGGATAGGTAGCGGAATCTGCCCCGCCGGGGCGTTCCCATGGAAACGGAGAATTTCCAGCACTACCGGATTTTGCGGCGCGACGACGGCTCGTTCTGGGAACTGGGCCGGGGTGCCATGGCCGTGACCTACAAGGCGTTCGATGTGAACTTGTGCTGCCCGGTCGCGCTGAAGGTGGTCAACTCCCTCAGCTTGCAGGATGAGCACATCCGGGCGCGGTTCGTGCGCGAGGCCCGCGCGGCGGCGGCCCTGCGCCACCGCAACATCGCCAGCGTCTACCACCTGGGCAACGACGAGCAGAGTTATTTCTATGCGATGGAGTTCGTGGATGGCGAGACGGTCGCCGACCTGGTGGTCCGCCGGGGGCCGCTGCCGCCCGCCGAGGCGCTCGGGATCGCCGCGCAGGTCGCCCGCGCGCTCGGGGCCGCCGCCAAACAGGGGCTCGTCCACCGCGACATCAAGCCGGCGAATATCATGGTCGTGCGCGAGGACGACGACGATGCGCTGCTGGTCAAGGTGATCGACTTCGGCCTCGCGCGCCGGGGGGTGACGGACCCGGCGGCGCAGATCACGCTCTCGGGCTTCGTCGGCACTCCGCAGTACGCCAGCCCCGAGCAGGTGGCCGAACGCGACCTGGACAGCCGTTCGGACATCTACAGCCTCGGGGTCACGCTCTGGTTCATGCTCGCCGGCCAGCCGACCTTCACCGGGCCGTCGGCACGGATCGGCGCGCAACACCTCACCAGCGAACCGCCCTGGGCGATGCTCGCGCACGTGCCCGAACCGGTCCGTGCGCTGCTCGCACGCATGTTGCAAAAAGACCCCACCAACCGCCCGCAGGACCCGGGGACATTGCGGCGGGAGATCGAGTCGTGCCTGGAAACCCTCGACGCCGGTCCGACGGTGGAAGCATCCCCCGCCCCGGTAGACGACGCTCCCACGGTGATCGCTCCGTCGGGCGAGGTCGGCGGCGGCACGACGGTCCCGGCCGCCGTTGCGCCGATACTCGCACCGAAGCGGGAAACACCCGCATCCCAGGCCCCGGACCCGCCGCCGGATACCATCCCCGATGGACCGCCGCCGGCGTCAGGCGAAACCTTCGCCGAACGCTACCACCTGCTGGAGTTCGCTGGCGAAGGACGCGCGGGGCAGGTGTTCCGCGCCCAGGACGCGCGGAAGGGCGGGCGGACGACGGCCGTGAAAATCCTGCGGCCCGAGTTGCCGCTGGACCGGGCGGAATTCCAGGAACTGCGCGCGGAACTCCTGCGGCTGCGCGCCGCGCCGCACCCACGCCTGATCGAGGTTTTCGCGTTCGACCAATCGC
>CALMVM010000202.1:0-8812 GCA_937873255.1 uncultured Verrucomicrobiota bacterium
GTGTAGATCGTCATTTCCGTGGCGGTGCCACACACATCGCTCGCTGGCGGCAGCGTGGTCAGCAGATAACGCCGGTCACTCAGCCAGTAGCAAAAGCAGCCGAGGGCCAGGCGCGCCTGTGCGGAGCCAGCATCTTGTCTCTGCCGGCGGGCCGCGCGCTGCGCGGGTGTCAGGGCGGCGAGTTCCGCCTGTTTCTTGGCTTGATAGTCGGGGACAAATTGGTCGATTTTCATGGTGCTTGAGAGTTCCTGTGTGCCGTGTTCGCCCGGCCCGCTCTTGGCGACGCGGACATCTGGAGTCGATGCCGCGTGAAAGTTGTCAGGAGTTGCCCCGCCCGCGCCTTGGCTGCGCGCTGGAGCGCGTGGATCTGGCGCGCGAGGTCGGATAGTTCGACCCGCAAGCGGTTCAAGGAAATGGCGGTGGCATTGCGAACGACCGCGAGCACGCCGTAGCCTTTCCGAGCTTGGGCGGCGCGGTGCGGACCAAGATGTTCCTGCGCCTCTCGCTGGCGTCCCGCCGCGCGGTGGCTGCGCGCGTCCACCCGGACGACTTCGCCTCTCTCGGCCAGCGCGAGGTTGACGGATTGCTCCCACCGCGCCCGCCAGTTTTTGACGATCACCGCGCTGGTCGCGCTGCGGTCCAGGTCGCGCACCTTCGCCCCCTGCACGCCAGCCTCGTCCACGGTGCGGGTGGTGAGCAGCAGGTGAGCGTGAGTATTGCGCGCGTCACCCGGAGGGGCATGGATGGCCCAGCCCACGGCAATTCCGTGCTGGAGTCGCAGCCACGCGCCGAAGCCATCGACCAGTGCGCGTTGTGCTAGGAGGCCAAGCTCGCACGGCAACGCCAGGATGATGCTGCGTCCCACCTTGGCGTCCTTGCGACGCTCTGCCGCCTCGGCGGCCTGCCAGTCTGCCGGCCCGGCGGTGCCGACCGCGAGAACTTCGCCCGCCTTCCTGGAGTAGTCGGCAATGCGCCCGGTGCGGGCATCGGTCTGGCGCGTGCCGGAAATGTACGCCCACGCCCGGACGGCGGACTGGCCCGCCGCCCGGGAAAGAGAGGAGAGGTCGAAATGATAGATTGCCACAGCCCCCGATCTGAGCACGGGCGGTGCCTGCACCGAACCGGCGGAGACGCAAAATTTTCATGTCGTCCCGCGCACGTCATTGCCGCTTGGGGCAATGCTAAGTGTGCGCCTCCCGCTATGCGCTTCGGTCGGATGATTTGGCTGTTGGATCAAAGAAACGCTCCGCCCCGGCCCGTGGCATTTCTGTTGCTCAGATCGGGGGCCGCATGAACCTGAACAACCGACTCGCAAAACTGAGAGAAAAGCAGCAACAACTCACGGCAGCACTGAGAGAAGCCGAGGCCGTCGCCTCCACTCGTCGGCGCAAACAGGATACCCGCGCCAAGATCATCTTGGGAGCGGTGGTGTTGTCGATGCCGGAGGACGAGCGCGAGGCCATTCTCGCCATGCTCTTGCCCCGTGCCGTGGAACGTGACCGCCAATTTGTCAGTGAGCACCTGATGGGGAGACGATCTGCCGGGTCAGATTCTTCCGCCGGCCTCAACTGAGCCAATGCGCAGGACGAGACTTGTCCCCGCCACGTCGCGGCAGCGGTTGACTGGTCTCCCCAGCCCGGGACGGGCAAAGCTGGGGAGATTTGCGTGGCCGCACGCAAAAAGGAAACTGGCGGGAGGCAAGCCGGCGAGTGCGCCTTCTCGTCCACGTTGACCTCGCGCATGTGCCCGACCCACCGGCGTGGGCGCAGGTTTCCCATCCGGTCCATGTCTCACGGGGAATCCAAAAACATGCCAATTAAGTTTCCGACGAGGTCGAAGCTTCGGAACTGGCTGTGTTCGGATTGATAGCGGCACCGAAGCTCCCCTGTAGAATCACCCAGCGGCCATTCTCATGGCCCCTAGGCAATGGCTGATTGTCGCTGCTTTGGTAGATGACGCGCACACTGATGTGGGATTTTGTGACCCTGTGCTGATCTTGGAACCCGAGATCGACTTCAACATGGGAAATTGAGGGAGCTTGGTCGCTTGCCCCGACGATCATGTAAGAGGCTGGTTTGCGGCGTCCAAAATCCTCTTTTGCTTGTCCGGCCCTTCGCCCTCTGCTCTCATCAGAAAAATCCAGCAGCAGATCAACCATCAAGCCATATCGACCACGAATCCAGTGATCTATGAACTCGGCTACGGCTCGCTCTGGAGTGGCAGCCGGCAAAGCGGCAGCTGGTCCGTTGTTGGGTAGATGAGCCAAGTCAGAGCTTTGGCGCGACTTCCAATCTTTCAGCATTTTTTCTACTCGAGCATTTTCAGCGATCCGCTCGAAAATCTTCGACCACTTCAGCTTTTCTTTGGGCTTGGGGTTTGCTTTGCCGTCGGCAAGCGCGGCTGCCCAATCACGCACCGCAAACATCGCCGCCCAGCACTTTGCAGCCACCAGCTGATTGTCGAACGCGAGTTCGCGCCCATGCAAAATGCCGTGTCGATATGGAAGACGTATCACGACCTCGCTAGTCTTGTTGCGGCTCGCTCCCATGATTTTTGCTATAGAACTCAATCCACTCTCGTGAGCTGCGATACTATCCCAAGCCGTCAGGTTCACATTTTTGGAAAAGAAACCTACATGCTTGGTGATGTCATTTACCAAGCCGTCCAACAGGGAGAGAAGCAAGGGAACACAAGCATGAAAACGTCCAGCCAAATAATCCTCCTTGGCTAGCTCAACCAAGCGCATCCGCTTCCGAAAGTCATCATGCCCGTAAAAGCGCATGATGCCAAACCTGAGCGTTTTCTCGTCGTAGTAATCGACTAAAATCTGTTCGGCAGCAGCCAAATCCTTTTCCTGTTTTGTAGCCAGTGCTAAGACCATCACGTCAACGTTCATGGACTCGTAAGCGATCCAGCCTTCTCACGAAAAGGCATCATTGAACCGATCAGGCAATGTGAAGAGATCAGTTTTCTTTTTCAGATCTTGGACCTGTGCGAAAATCTTGGCTGCATTGGGAAATATGCGCGTCGCGAAGGGGATTGCCGTGAACAAAGATCCCAGCCGTTCCAGTGCTTGTATCTGGTCGAGTAAATCTTTCGATGAGGGATTCTCTACGATTCTTGGCATATGGTTAGGATATATTCTGACACCGATAGAGTGTGCAAATGCATCAGGCAGTCCGACCATGTGGTGACCAAAAAAACCGGTGGCATGAGCCGGGTGGATACCGCCCGGCACAGCAACGAGCAAGCGACACTCCGTTTCCGTTGCCTTTCGTGGCGTACCGGTTGAGTTCGCGCGGTAACGCCCCTTCAAAAACTGCGTCGGCAAGCGAATTGGGATTGACAAATTTAAAACTTGCCTTTTTGGAAAATGCTGCCCATGTTCTTCGGAAAGAGGCCCTGCTCCAGCCGAAGCCTGACGTTATGCGTCAGAGATTTATGTAGGCTGGGTGGGGCCTCCCTTTCGTCGGGGCTTGGTAAATTCCCCTCTGTATTCGCGCTCGGTCGGAACGAACAACCAGTGACGATATGGAGCGGTCCATCTGTCTGATATTTTTTCTGTGCCTGTGGAAATGCCGATGTTGAACCGTGGGCGGATAGCGCGAATTTCAGCGTAGATCGCCTTGTACACGGCTTCTTTGGCGATGGTTTTTTTGCCTCGCTTCCTGGCACCGGCTGGCTTTTCCAGATGTTTGTCGTTGAGTCGAAACGACATTGAACCAAGGACCAGATCCAAGCACTGCGCCAGGACATGATCGTGCGACCGAAATTCGGTAATATCCTCTGGCTTGATCGTCAGTCCGGTACGACGGACCAAGGGGTCGGCTTGCAGTCCAAGAATGAATCCTCTGAACTGAGCAACCGCTTCCCGCGTTTCTGGAAATTCGTCAAAGTAGAGACGTAGCCGGGTCGGCCCCTCTTGAACCGGTCGGTGCCGCAGCCCGAAGGCATGCTTGGCGAATTGGTAATACAGACGGAAGTACGTTGAATCAATTTGCTCTCTCGTCAGACCCTTCGCGGCGAGAGCATTCTGAGTGAACATGATGCGGACCCGCAAATGTCCTCCAGCGATTTCTCGGAAGAAGGCTTTGATCAGAGCGATGTAGCGATCCCGGTAAAGCTCCGACACCTTTCCCCATTTTACTTCTCCGTAAAAGCCAAGCCGCTGCTTCTCGCTGTTCAGGAAGTCCGTGACGCGTTGATACTGCGAGGCTCCGACCATCACGCCGCCATAAAAGTTCGAGAAATACTTGCCCGACGAATCGGACTCGTCACAAAAGAGAATGTATTCGGATTCTGGCATTTCCAGCGGTCAGATGCAGGCGCGGGTAAACTATACCCCGCTGCCCTTAATCTGTCATCCGGCGTGCATCAAGGGAAGCGTGTGGATACCATCCTTTATCCGGCTCTTTATCCGGCAACGCCGTTCAAATGGGCGTCGTTGGGATCATGTGAGAGCAGGCGAGGCGAGCCGGACACATCCCTTGCCAGAGCGAGAGAGCAGGTGAGAACAGGAGGGAGCAAATGGGTGAAATTCCCGAATCTCAATGCCATTGAGGCGCTCTACCAACTGAGCTAAGACCCCGAAAATCGCTGCGGCCGTGGGCGCTACCGTCGGTCATCGAAGTCTCGAAAAACCGGGGCAGTCCACCCGTTTTGCCCCCCCTGCGGTTTCTCGGGAGGGCGCAGGGAAGAATATGTTTAGCAGGGAATCGGGCAGGCGCAAGGGGGAAAGAGCAGCCGAAAGGTGTTCCGCCCCCCCCAAAATGTGTGGCGGCTTTGCGACGGACATCCTAAAGGGGCAAAAATGACATGTTGAACACTCGTTCCGTGAACCATAGGACTGCCACCAGTGCAATGGCTGCCGAACCCCACGGAAACAATGCACGCCGATAAAAGGAGGTTTGCCGGACCAAAAATGTCAGCGGCAGGAAGGCGATGGCGATGGCGAGTTGTGCAAGTTCCACGCCCGAGTTGAAGCCCACCAACCCGAGCGCCAGCATGGAACGCGGCAGATGCAGATCGATCAACACGCTGGCAAAGCCGAAGCCGTGGATCAATCCGAAGGCAAAAGCGACGATCCACGCCGCACGAGTAATGGATGGCCGCAGATTGTTGAGCGCCGCTAGGATGACCGACGCTGCGATGGCCGCTTCCACCAACCGCGAGGGCAAATGCACGAGACCCGAGGCCGCCAGCGACAACGTCAGCGAATGCGCCAGCGTGAAGGCGGTAATCACCCGCAGAACTTCTCCGATCACCGAGGAAAACGCCCCCTTCGCTTCCCACCGCCCGTCCCGACGAGTCACTACTGCCGGCAGCAAGAGTGCGAGCAGGAACAGCATGTGATCGTAACCCGTCCAGATATGCCAGATTCCTTCGGTGACGAACTGCCCCAGTTGCCCCCAGCCGGACGTTGCCGCCAGGTCGAACCGCTGCACGCTGTTCTCCGGTCCGAAGATCGCGGTGCGGATCTCGCCGTTCAGGTCGAGCTTCAGCAAGCCCCGGTGCAGCGGATCGAGATCGAAGAAGAAACGATACTCGACCTGCAAAGCCCGTGGTCGATGCGTAAGGGGCGTGACCGCACGGAAGCGCAACACGGCATATATTCCGTCCGTGTGTTCATCGACGAGTTGCTCCGTGACCCGCAGAGGAATGGTCGTACCGTCGTCTGCGCTGATCTGCAATCGCGCCAGCGCATATTCCGCCACGGCCCCCTGGCGCTCGCGCAACTCCTTCCACGTCACAGTGCCGTCCCCGTCCGTGTCCAACCCTACGGTGTATTCCAGATCGCGCAGGGCGATGTCCCATTGGCCGGTGATCTCCGCACCGTCGAGGCGGACACTGAGATAACTGTCACTGAGCTTGTGCGCGTGGAGCGAAGCCACATCAATGAGCAGGAACGACACGACAAACAGAAGCGCCACTGCGGAGCATCTGCGGATTCCCAACACGGGCGCGGCTGCCATCACCGCATTCATTTGAGAGTCACCACCAACGGCTCGATGTGAACATCCTCCAGATGCCGTGCCGCCAGCCATTCGAGCACGGGCTTGGCAGCTTCGCGTTCGCCGGTGGCCTGAAGACATTCGAGCAAAATGCGCACGTCCGCCGGTTCGCGCTGGCGCTGGTCCCAGTTCGCGCGGGCGAATTCCAGCGCGCGCCGGGCATCGCCGAGCAGGTGGAGTTGGAATCGGGCTTCACTGCGGCCGTGCAGACTGGGGCCACGGTGACGGTTGGCCTCGTAGCGCGCACGCAGTGTCTCGACCCCTTCGGCCAATCGTGTCGAATGAGGATCGAGCGCTTTTTCCGCCAACAGGAAGCGCAGCAGGAAGTCGTCCACGCTCAGGTTGTCGCCCACCAGCGGGAGCACTTCGGACGGACGGCCCTGGTCGAGCAGAAAATCGGCGTACGAACCGAGCAGATACCCGTCTTGTTGACCAAGGGTGAGCGCCTGACGGTAACGCGTTTCCGCTTCCTCCGCGCGGCCGAGCCGGGCGTAGGCCTCGGCGAGCACCGTGGTGGCCCAGATGCGCTCGGCCAAGGGGGCCTGGGGGTTGGCATCGAGCGTGTGCGCCAGCAATGCCGTGCTGGTGACGGCGGTGCCGTTGACACTGCCGAGCGAGCAGACGCTCGTGATGCCCGGCAGACCTGGCAAAACGCGGTAGAGCGACAGGCCAAGGGCACGGGCCTGTTCGTAGTCGCCCCGCACCTGGAGGACCGTCATTTTCGTCAACAACGCCTGAGCGTTGGTCGGCTCGTCGCGCAAGACCAGATCGAGGTCGGCCAACGCACGGTCGAAGTCATGCGTGCTCTGCCGGACCGTGGCGCGAAGCACGAGCACGTCGGCAGGTGGCTTCTCGTCGTTCCACCAGGGGGCCAGGGCGGATTCGGCGAAACCCAGCCAGCGCGGGTCGGCCTCCGCACGGCTGCGGTTGATGTAGTCCCAAGCCAACTTCACGGCGAGCGGCCGGCTGGCGGGCTGGCGGGCGAGTTCGGC
The DNA here is from genome assembly GCA_937873255.1 of uncultured Verrucomicrobiota bacterium. Lineage (GTDB taxonomy): Bacteria > Verrucomicrobiota > Verrucomicrobiia > Chthoniobacterales > SZAS-18 > CAHJWO01. The sequence goes on from CALMVM010000202.1 coordinate 7,004, forward strand.
GCGGTTACGGCGCAGGGCGTCGGAGGGTGTTGCCCCCTTGGGCAAGGTGAAAAGTACCTGGTCGTCCCGTTCCGGAATGAAGGGCGCGGCGCGGACGCTGAGCCACGGGAAGATTAACGCCGCCGCGAGCCCTGCAAACGCAAATCGGCGGCAGACACCTCGTCCGCCGCCGACATGCCATGTGAGAAATCTTCTCACACTTTACGATCAGTTGGAGATAAATGTTCCGGTAGCGAAATTGTAGAACTGCCTCGGGTTCTGGGTGCCGGTGAAGTAATACAAGAACGTGCTCTGCTTGAAGTCGTAGATGTAAGGATACAAATTCGCGGTCGTGTAGAGGATCGAATCCAATCCCTGATCATAGACGTAGATGCCACCATTGCCGTTATCCGCGACGATGGATTCCAGGAACGGCATGAACGGTTCCATCACCGGGAGCTGTGTGTTCGGGGAACCCGCCAGGGGCGGCTTGACGTAAGGGAAAACAGACAGGTAGCGGGTGGAGTCCGTGTACGCGCCGTCGGTGAAGGGCAACTGGCCGGAAGGCGCGACGGCAGCCGGGAGCAGGACACCCATCGCCACGCGCAGGGTGATGTCCACGGCGTCGTCACCGGGACGGCGGCCATTCGGATAACCGGCCGCATCGCCAGCGATGAGGCCGAGGTTTTTCTGCTGCCCGACGGGCACGGGCGGCGTGTCCAGGTTCAGGCGCATCATTTCAGCGACGCTGCCGTTCTGGTTGACATTGGGGAGGCCGGTCAGAAAGACCTGCACGAGGTCCGTGCGGGGGAATAAGGTCGGTGCCTTGACTCCGGCCGCACCGTAAAGGATCTCGACAATCGCCGGGAAGGTCGGGTTGGTCACGTAGGTCAGGAACTGCTTGTCGTTGATCGGCTCGCTGCCGTTGAAGGTATTCTTGTCTTTCAGGCCGATGACAAGTTCATTGACCAAAGGAGCGGACAGACGCGAAACCTGGGTCAGTGTGCCGTCGGCCGCCTTGCTGCTGGAGGTCGTCCACGCACCGATGATCGGCTGGATGGCCGTGCGCACGCAGGCCTTGGGCAATTCGAGCACGATGCAGGTCACATTTTTGTTGAACAGCGAATCCTGGTTCCGATCGATGGAACCAAGGACGCCGGAGCTGATGTTGATCAGATCGAACGCTTCACCCAAGTTGACGACGAATGGGTCCTTGCGTGAACCCACGAACACCCGGCCCGGGGTCGCACAGCCGGGGATGTTGATCGTGTACATGTACTGCGCGGCATAAGCATTGTAATCCGGGATGCTCTTGTTGCCGACGTTTTCCGTTGGCTTGGTGAAGACCGCCGAGCCATCGGCCGAGTTCGTGACGGGCGCCACGAGCCCAGCGCGGCGCGGGCCGGTGATCATGTTGATCGTGTAGGTTTCCTTCACGTTCAGACCAGGCGTGCTGGCGCCTGCGATGGGCGAGATGATTTTCAATGCGACCGGCTGATTCACTCCACCGACGGGCACCGTGAGGTTTTGCTGGGTGTTCGTGAATTGGAACTGGAAGGTGAGATGCTCGGTGCCGTCGCCGACGTTATCGATATGGATTTCATAAACGCCGTTGGACTCCAATTCGTAGTAATTCGGGCCGTCACCGGGGTTCTGCACGGGCTGGTAGTCGGCGATGAAAGTCACGAAATCCTGGCGGCCGGCTTCGTAACTGGTGAACATGTAGAAGTCGGTGCCATCGAGTTTGGGCGTGCCGGTGATCGCCGGGGCCGCGCGGTGGCTGGAGGCGAACGCACCGGGTACGACGGCGCCAAGCGCGAGGAGCGCGGC
>CALMVM010000202.1:8853-9060 GCA_937873255.1 uncultured Verrucomicrobiota bacterium
GGGACGGACGGAACGACGGAACACCGAAAACTGCGGATGATTGGACCGACGGCGGAGGCAGGGCGGAGTTTTCCTGACCGAAAGACCAGGAGGAGACTTCTTGCTGTCATCTCTAATCCGCCAAGGTTGCTCAGGCCGGATGCTTTAATCGTACAAAATAATAGATGAGCTTTTACAGACATGGGCAAGTGAAGGAAGTTGCGAGGC
>CALMVM010000203.1 GCA_937873255.1 uncultured Verrucomicrobiota bacterium
AAGGGCGGCGTCCACGTCAGGCCCTGGTCGCGTTGCGTGACGCTCTCGGCGGCAGGCAGCCGGGCCAGGGCGCGAAAGGCGTCCGGGCAATCGTCGAGCGCCGCGCGCAGTCGGCGCAGATCCTCCTGCGGCAAGCTGGCCGGTTCGTCGGACACCGGGCCGTCGTCCGAGGTGACAGGCGGCGCGGTCTCCCGCCCGTTCAGGATGCTGCCCAGCCAGGCAAAGCGGGCGTCCAGCTCCCGGCGCAAACTCCCGGAGGCCACGGCGTCCGCCGATTCACCCCGGCCCACCCGCGAGAGGTCCTGCAACAGGATGACGATCTCCTCCAGCCGCCGGGTCGCCGCCTGACGCAGGGCGAAGCCCGGGTCGACGGCGTCCACAGGCTGGATGCGCTCGGCGAGCAGACCGAGCACCTCCGCCAGTTGACGGTCCAGGCGGCCGGGGCGTTCAGTGAAATTTGCGACAGGTTCCTCGTCGGCAAACCAGCGCGCGAGGGTCCGCCGGCACTCGTTCCAGGCGCGCCGGAAACGACCGTCCCATTCCCGGCGGGGCGAGTAAGGCAGCACGACCGTGTTGAGCGTCAGCGCCACGCCGAAGCCCAACGCCATCGCCGAGAAAAACGGCAGGAACGTGTCCTGCCGCGCGTTGGGCGCGTAGAAGTGCCCGGCGAGCAGCGAGGAGGCGATCACCTGCCCGGTGGAAAGCGCGGCGCCAATGGTCGGCAAGGTCGTGAGCGTGGCGTACAGCAACGTGCCGCCGCCGAGGACCAGCAAGAACCACGGCAAACTCTGGGAGTAGTTGAGCGACCAATAAAAGAACATGCCCATCCCCGTCACCGAGGCCAGCGTCCAGAGCGACTGGCGCAGGTCGTAACGCACGTCGGGGCGGCAGAGCAGCAACGGCGGGAACAAGGCCGTCGACACCGGCGCCCAGTTGAAGACGAACGCGAGGCACAAAGCCAGCGTGCCGCCCAGCGCGAGGCACACGGCGCTCTGCACCCGCGTCGGGCTGGCCGCGAACTCCTGGCGCAGCGAGGCCCAGGCGAAACTGGGCGGACGCTCGCCGAGGCGTTGGGTGTTGGTGGCGAAGGTTGGCAATGGACCGGGATGGGGCAGATACAAATTTATACCCTCAGACGCGTGGGCTTTCGGCGACCTCCCGATCCCGTGGACGCGTCAGGTACGAGGCTGCCAGGATCGCCAGCGACACCAGCGGAGCCGCAGCCTCCTGCTCGTGCCGCTTGGCCAGGTGCGAGGCCGATGCTCCCAGAAAGGTGAAGCTGAAGCCCGCGTAGGCCCACTCCTTGAGCAGCGCACGGCCGGGCGAGAGCAACGCCGCCACGCCCAGGAGCTTGAACGCGCCGAGGATGTTCGGGAAATAGTCGGGGTAACCCAGCTTCTTGAACTGCGCCATCATCTTGGCGTTGCGGGTGAGGTAAAGTTCCGCCGAGAGCGCCATGCTGGCGACGGTCAACGCGGTGGTGGTCCAGTAGATGATGGTTTTTATTTTCATGGAGGTTGGATTTGCCTGATTCTGCCGTGTGCTGACGAGTCGTGGTGACCGATAGACGTGGGTTCGACAGTCAGAAGGTGTAAGTCAGCCAGGTGGCGAGGTAATCGAAGTTCTGGCCGCCGCGTCCGCCGGGTGCCTGGATCGCAGCGGCGGTGTCGCGGGCATCACTCCCGGCGAAGAAATGCGAGTAGGACAGGTCGAAGGTCAGATGACGGTTGATGCCCCATTCCAGCCAGGCGTTGGCCTCCGTGCCCACGTAGCGCGAGGAACCGCCGGGGAACGTTCCCCCTCCGGCCGCGGGCGCGGACGCGGGCGGACCGGGCAGCGAGGGCGCGCCGCCGAAGTTGTAGACCCCGTCGCCCGTGTCCTGCCGCCAGTAGCCGATGACCGTGGTGATCAGCCCCACGTTCTTGCGCAGGTGCCAATCCACGACCGGATGGATGGCCAGCAGGTTGCTCGGATCGATCAGACCCGGCTCGCTGAAGTAGATACC
>CALMVM010000204.1:0-963 GCA_937873255.1 uncultured Verrucomicrobiota bacterium
GTTCACAGCGAAGCCATGATCCTCATCGCCATGTCAAAACTCATGCTTGGACGACTGGCGAACCGGCATCATTAGACAGCCTCTGAGCGGATATAGAAAGGAGAAGCTGGCATCCTCAGAGCGGAAGGCGGGTGGCTGCACGTCAAAGGTTACCATATCCTGCCAGAAGTTGAAGGTTGAAGCAAAGCGACTCGACCAAGCGCCTGTCAAAGTCGGCCTGTCTGCTCTATGGTGGGTACACTTTCCATCCCTCCACATGAAAACCTCCTTCGCTTTTGTTTTGTTCTGCTTCGGCTTCCACACTGGCATGGTCGTCGCTGAACCGGCACCTGCCCCCCTCAGAGTAGCCATTGTCGGCTTGGCTCACGGCCATGTGGGCGGCTTTCTTGGTGGCGGGGGCCTCGTGCCTGCTGGTGGGCTGCTCAAGCGGTCGGACGTGGAACTGGTGGGCATCGTGGAGCCTGACCAAGCGCTGTTCGACACCTACGCAGCACGCTTGCATCTACCAACTGCCTTGCACTTCCGCAGCATTGAGGAACTGTCCGTGCAGGCACACCCGGCAGCCGTGCTGGTGTTTACCGCTATCAGCGAGCACCCACGCGTAGTAGAACAATGCGCCGACGCAGGCATCCACGTGATGATGGAAAAGCCGCTGGCCGTCAGCTACCCGGATGCGTTGCGCATCCAACAGGCGGCGCAACGAGGCAAGATCCATGTGCTGGTCAACTACGAGACCTCTTGGTACCTTAGTGTGACTGCTGCCCGGCAGATGCTCAAAGATGGTGCCTTAGGACCTGTGGTTAAGACAGTCTTCCGTGATGGTCACCAAGGCCCCAAGCGCATCGGAGTAAGTCCTGAGTTCCTGGCGCTCTTGGTCGATCCCAAGTTGACGGGTGGCAGCGGGGCGCTCGTTGACTTTGGCTGCTACGGAGCGGACCTGATGACTTGGCTCATGGATGGAGA
>CALMVM010000204.1:973-2448 GCA_937873255.1 uncultured Verrucomicrobiota bacterium
TGCCGTGACCAAGCAGCTTCAACCGGACTTGTATCCCCAGGTTGACGACGAAGCGGAGATCATCCTCAACTACTCCCGTGCGATAGCCATTGTTCAGGGTTCTTGGAACTGGCCTTTCAGCGTCAAGCAGATGGACGTATATGGCCGCACTGGCTACGCCAGAGCGCTGGATACCGACAGCCTGGAAGTACGTCGCCAGAGTGATAAGGAGGTTGAGATCATCAGGGGTGCTACCATCCCAGCGCCGCATGATGATCCGTTGCACTACTTGGCAGCCGTTGTACGTGGCGAAGTGACCGAAGAGAATGGCGTCTCGGCCTTGAAGACCAATGTGACGGTGAGCGAGATCTTGGACGCTGCGAGACAGTCTGCGCAGAGCGGCAAAGCGGTCACCCTGCCGCTGGCAAAGTGACTGTGCGGCAAGCAGGCACCTGCTCAGTGGACAGGATGGCTTCATGGCCGCTGATCTTGCCCCGGTTTGCCACCCCCATGGACAACAGACCCAGTGCTGGCAGCCTACAAGTTCACCGACGCATGATCTTGCTCCGGTTCCGAGGACCGGGCGGAGCGCGAGGTTGTTGAGATTGCCCCGGTTTCGTAGACACGGTGGGGCTGGGCTATTGGTTGTTTAGTTCAGGTTGATCCGCTTTTCAAATTCCACAGGGGACATAAAGCCGAGGGCGCTGTGGAGCCGCTCGCGGTTGTAGAAGGTTTCGAGGTAGGAGAAGAGCGCGCTCCTGGCTTCGGCGCGTGGCAAAGACATGGTCGCCGATGAGTTTGGTCTCTAGGGTGACCGTCGCCGCCGTAGAGCTTCTTCCAACGTGATACGTTAGAGCCTCACGCCCAGGTCGCGAGTGACCTGTTCCAGCTTCGCGCCAGGCCGACACGCCAGGGCCGCGACCTCGCGCTTGAACTCCTTGTCAAATCTCCGGCCGTACTTGCTCTATGATGTTGCCATGGGGATGATGCTCCTTCTGTAGCACACCCGCCGGTCCTCAGAACCGGGGCAAGATCAGGCAGCGAGCACGAATCGTCGCGGGGATGTGCCTGTTGCCGAGGTCCACCCGGAGTTGCGCGTAATAGAAGCTGCCTCGCTGCCATAAGCCGGGGATTTTGCGCTTGCGGCTATCGAACACCGGCAGGAAGCTACCGCCATGATTCCGCTGCTGTGCGTCACCTCGCGTTGCGCGACGTTCCATCGCAGAACAATAGCACGGACGCAAAGGACTATTTGGGACTCAGATCACAAGATGCAAGAATACAGCAATTTGTGTCTACAAGCCGATGTGGCGAAATGGCAGACGCAGCGGACTTAAAATTCTGTCCTTAGCGGTTTTTCGGCGTTTCAACAGATTGCACCGAGAAACGCATCCCCCTTATAAACGGTGTTTTATGTACGCAAATGCCTGATTTTCGAGTGCATCCAAGAAAGTTCACGGTGTAGCACGGGATGTAGCACGGAGAACTTGCAAGAC
>CALMVM010000205.1:0-4961 GCA_937873255.1 uncultured Verrucomicrobiota bacterium
GCCTTCCACCGCGGAAATCCCGCCCGCCGCCGCGCCGCATCCCCCTTCGCCGGCTCCGATGCCGGAACAATCGGCCCGCCCGCCGCAGCAACAACAGGCTTTTCAAGGTCGCGGCGACGGCCGCTTCGACCGTCAACAGGGCGGCCAGAACAGGCACGATGGCCGACAGGACCGTTTCGAGCGTCGGGAACAACGCCACGGCCAGGGCCAGGGAGGACAGCGTTACGGCGACGGCCAAGGCCAGAGTGGACAACGTTACGGCGACGGCCAGGGCCAACAGGGCGGCGGCCAGTTCAACCGCTACCAGCAGGGCCAGGGTGGGGGAAACCGCCAGCCGCAGCCCCAGGTCGACGGCGACCGTTTTCAATCCGCCCCGCCGGACGGCAACGACGGCGTCAGCCGCGTCACCGAGCCGCAGTTTGCCGAGGGCATCGTCGAGGTGTCGGGTAAGGGCTTCGGGTTCCTGCGCGAGCCCAAGCGCAATTTCGTCCAGACGCCCGCCGACGTGTTCGTCACGCCGGAAGTCTGCCGCAAGTACAACCTGCGCGACGGCCAATGGATCAAGGGCGAGGTGCGCCGTTCCTCGCGCGGCCCGCAGTTATTTCGCCTCGTCACGCTCAACGGCGAGGATCCGGAGAAGTTCAAGAACCTGCCCAATTTCGACGAGTTGACGAGCATCAACCCGAAGAAGCGCATCCGGCTCGAAACGACGCCCGAGCGTTACACGACGCGCGTCATGGACCTCATGACCCCGGTCGGCAAGGGCCAGCGCGGCCTGATCGTCGCGCCCCCGCGCACCGGCAAGACGACCCTCCTCCAGCACATCGGCGAGGCCGTCATCAAGAACCATCCGGAGATGAAGCTCATCATCCTGCTGGTGGACGAGCGGCCAGAGGAGGTCACGGAAATTCGCCGCACCGTGCCGCAGGCCGAGATCATGGCGAGTTCCAACGACAGCGACCTCAAGAGCCACACGCGCATCGCGCAACTGGCCATGGAGCGTTGCAAGCGGCTCGTCGAGGCGGGTTTCGACGTGTTCATGCTGCTGGATTCCATCACGCGCATGGGCCGGGCGTTCAACAACATGGCCTCGGGCAACCGCACCGGTTCGGGCGGCATCGACTCGCGCGCCTTGGAAATCCCGCGCAAGATTTTCGCCGCCGCGCGTAACACCGAGGAGGCCGGCAGCCTGACGATCATGGCGACCGCGCTCATCGAGACGGGCAGCCGGGGCGACGAGGTGATCTTCCTGGAGTTCAAGGGCACGGGCAACATGGAACTGGTCTTGGATCGCAAGATCAGCGACCAGCGCATTTTTCCCGCCGTGGACATCTTCCAGTCCGGCACCCGGCGCGAGGAACTGCTGCTCCAGGAGTGGGAACTGGACAAGATCAACGTCATCCGGCGCGGTCTGGCAGGCCACAAGCCGTTGGAAGCGATTGAGCGGTTGCTGAGTTTCCTCAAGAAATTCCCGACGAACGCGCAGATGCTCACGAGCCTGCCGGGTTGAATGGTGATTGGCGAAGAATTGCGTGGGCTGGTGGCATCCTGTGCCGCCAGCCCATTTTCATGCCGTCCTTCATTACAAAAGCCGACAAACGTTCGTGGCGCGGACGGGGCCTTGTACGGTTTGGGGTAGATGGGTACCTAACCCAACCATCGTCTCACAAGACTTGCGGCGGTACGCGCTGGATGGAAGCAGTACGAGTGTCCATCGTTTCTGCGATCAACAACTGGTCTCCGCAGAAACGCCGACCCTCGGCGCTGATGGGAATTTTTACTGCTCGGCGGGTGAAGGGAGAAGTCTCGGCGAATATGGATCGTTTGTCCGCATCGCTTCCAACCCGAGTCAGAGTAGTCACCCAGGATTTTTAAGGGAGAGGTGATTTTGCCGAACGGGGTCTTTTACCTGACACTGGGAAATGGCAACACCTTCGGCTACTACGGCTATTTCCCAGACCCGCACTTCATCTACCACCTCGACATGGGCTACGAGTACTGGTTCGACGCGGCGGATGGTCACGACGGGATTTATTTCTACGATTTCAAGAGTGGTTCGTTCTTCTACACGAGCCCGAGCTTCTCTTTCCCCTACCTGTACGATTTCAGTCTGAACACGTTCCTTTACTACTACCCGGACCCGAACAATTCAAGCCGATACAACACGAACGGCGCACGCTACTTCTACAATTTCGGCACGGGGCAGATTATCACCAAATAACTGCAAGTCCGGCGCGCTCAAGCCGGCATGGGAGATGTGATGGCGCGCAAAGTTTCCCGTGCGGCCGGGTCGCGCGATGGAGCGCGAGTCGGTGCCCGTAAAAACCCACGCCAGCGCCGGGTCGCGGCCAAACCGCGCCGCGTTGGCCATCTCCGCAAAATCGAATCCCAAGCGACGGTATGCCGGGTAAGCTCGCCAGAAGCCTTCCGGCCCGCGAAAATCCGGCAGATCCGAGTCCACGCCCATGCCCGCGCCGGCGACGAGTAGCGCCTCGGCGCGAACGAGGACATCGGCGGCGGCGCGGAGCGGTCCGATAGGCTTTGGGGTAGGGGAGAATTCACCGGATGGCCTCGGGCATTGTGAATGCTTTGTAATCGTGTTGTAAAAGTTCCGTCAAGTTGATGGACAGGCGAGTCCCCGACGTTTTAATCTTCGCTGCGATGGTCCGGAAGTTTCTCCTTTGTCTCCTCGCGTGCGGAGTCCTGCCCGGCGGTTTCGCCGCGCGGGCCGGGGAAGCCGACGCCAAAGCCACGCCTCGGAGCCCGGTCGCCACGGACCCGATCTTCCACCGGGGCGCGTGGGACTTGCAGGTGGCGGAAGGCGTCGAGTTTTCGCTGCAAACGACCAGCCAGATCCGGCCCAACATCGACTATCAGCTCACGGTCATCCGGTTGGGTTACATGCTCGACGACCCGCACGGCAGCAATTTTCTGCGCGGCAACAACGAGTTCATCCTGGAGGCTATCGGCGGGCCGATGTTCCAGGGGCCGGGCTCGGCGCTGGGCGGGTTGTCCATCGTGTACCGACGTAATTTCCTGTCGCCCGGCGCGCGGATCGTGCCCTACCTCGACCTCGGCGCGGGTGGCGTGTACAGCGACGCGTTCCACGACAAGGCGCAGCAGGCGCTCGGCTCGCCGTTCGAGTTCGACCTCCAGGCGGGCATCGGAGTACGGTTCCGGCTCGGGCTGAACTGGACGATGGACGCGGAATTCGCCTACCGGCATCTCTCCAACGCCCACATCGTGGACCGCAACCTGGGCACGAATGCCGTCGGCGGGCTGATCGGCGCGAGCTATTCGTTCTGAACGAGCGCAAGACGCCCGCCGCGTCCGTCGGCGGCCAGGCGGACGATTGCAAAGGGTATGCCCGCCGAATTTATCCCGACCACCGCCGCCGAACCCGCCGCCGAACGCACGCACTTCCACGCGCTGCTCACGCATTTCCACACCGCGATGCTCGTCACCCACGCGGGCGCGGACCGTCTGCGCGCGCGGCCGATGGCGGTGGCGAAGATCGAGGACGACAGCCGGATGTGGTTTTTCACCGACGCCGACAGCGCGAAGGCGCACGAGATCGAGACCGACACGCGCGTCCACATCGTCTGCCAGAACGACCGCAGCGCCTACCTCTCACTGAGTGGCCGCGCGCGGCTCGTGCGCGACCGCGCGAAGGTCGAGGAATTGTGGAAGGAGCCGTTCAAGGTGTGGTTCCCCGGCGGCAAGGACGACCCGCACATCGCGCTCATCGCCGTCACGCCCGAGGAAGGCGAATACTGGGACAACGAGGGGCGCAACAAATTCAAGTATCTCTTCGAGGCGGTGAAAGCCTACGCCACCGGCACGTTGCCGGAGGTCAACGAAGGCCAGCAGCACGGGCGGGTGGACCTCTAAAAACGGAGGGAATTTTCTGAACAGGCCGTTGCGGCCGGTCGTTCTGGCAAATGGTAGGGACGGCTCTCCGAGCCGTCCGTGGATTGCCGGCGAGGCGCATCGTGCGCACGTTGCATTCTCCGGAAACATCAGTGACGCGTCGGAGACACATCACTACCAGATATTTTCGACGCCGCTGGCTCAGCACTGTCTCACCGCTTGCCCGCCTCGCCCGCCAGCGCCCACATCAGGAGCCGCTGCGAGTCGATCCAGATCGACTTGTTGTCCGCGAGGCAAACCGAGATCACCGCGTGGCCCGCGCCGTCGTCCGCGCTCGACACCAGGCAATGCCCGGCGGCCTCGGTGTAGCCGGTCTTCATCCCGTTGCAGAACCCGTAGCGCAGGAGCACCTTGTTCGTGTTGGTGTACTCGCGTGTCTTGCCGTCGGCGTACTGGAACTGGAGGTGCTGGATCGCCATGATCTCGCGCAGCGTCGAGTTGTAGTACGCCGCCCGCGCGATGCGTGAAAGGTCGCGCGCGGTCGAAAATTGTTCCTCGCCGGGGGAGGGTAGGCCGTTGGGATTGGCGAAGCGGGTGTTGACCGCGCCGAGCTGGGCGGCGCGGACATTCATCTTGGCGGCGAAATCGGGGATGCTGCCGGCGTTGTCGCGCGCCAGGCAGCGCGCCACGTCGTTGCAGCTATGCACCAGCAGCGCGTACAACAGCGACGAGCGCGCGTACCGTTCGCCGGGCTTGAAATACAGTTTGGTGGGCTCGCAGACCGTGTCGATGGGCTGGACCTCCACCTGCTCGCGCAGCCCGCCGCTTTCGGCGATGATGAGGGCGGTCAACAGTTTGGTCGTGCTGGCGATGGGCCGGCGGGTGTCGGCGTCCTTTTCATAGAGCACCTGGCCGGTGCGCGCATTGATGACGAGGACGGATTTCGCCGTGACCTTCGGTTCGACGTTGGGGTCAATCGGGCCGACGTCGGCCGGTTTCGTGTCCTCGTCGTCGACGACCGTCGCGGGCACGGTGCGTTTGGTCGATTTCTTCTTGGCGTGGAGCGTCCCCGGCGCGGCGGGGAGCAGCAG
>CALMVM010000205.1:4971-13873 GCA_937873255.1 uncultured Verrucomicrobiota bacterium
CGAACAGACGGAACGGACGAGGTTTCACGAGGTTCTGATTTACTAGCGGGGCCGACGCGGGGCAAGGGGAAAGGCGGGAGGCGCAGAATGCAGAATGCAGAATGCAAAGGTCCAAAATCAACGGACGGCAGACCGGAGCCTAAAAGGGTTGGTTCTGGAATTCTGCATTCTGCATTCTGCATTCTCTTCAGCGCCCTATCTCGCGGGCGCGTTCGGTGGCGGAGCGCACGGCTCCCATGAACGCCGCGCGTGCCCCGGACCGTTCGAGCGTCTCCAGCGCGGCCATCGTCGTGCCGCCCGGGCTGGCGACCGCCTCGCGCAACACCGCTGGGTGACGGCCCGTCTGACGGACGGTTTCCGCCGCGCCGAGCACGGTTTGCGCGGCGAGCGAGGCCGCCAGCTTGCGCGGCAACCCCATGAGCACCCCGCCGTCCGCCAGCGCCTCGATGACGAGATAAACGTACGCCGGCCCGCTGCCGCTCAGGCCGTTGACCGCGTCGATCAGATTTTCGGGCACCGCGTGGACATCGCCCACCGCCGCGAACACCCGCTCGACCTCGGCGGCCTGCGCGTCCGTGACCGTCGCTCCGCGCGCGTAGGCGGTCGCCCCTTTGCCGACGAGGCAGGGCGTGTTCGGCATCGCGCGCACGACGGCCGTGTGCGCACCGGCCGCCGCCTGCAAGTCCGCCAGCGGCACCCCCGCCGCCACCGACACGATGAACGGGCACCGGGGGATCGTCGCCGCGTGCGTGCGCAGCACCGCGCGGGCGTCGGCCGGCTTGACGCAAAGGAAAACGATCTCGCTGTGGATGAACACCGCGTCGTTGTCCGACGTGGCCGTGCCGCCGCCGGTCTCCGTCTCGAACCGATCACGCGTTTCCGACGAACGTGCGCTGCCGGTCAGTTCGACCGGCGTGCAAAGCCCCGCGCTGACCGCGCCTCTGGCAATCGCCGTCGCCATTTTGCCCGCGCCGATGAATCCAAGTCTCATATGGGAGTTGATTTGACGGTGCCCGGCCCGGGTTGGCAAGTGGGATTTCACCTACGCGTCGCCGGGTTTCGTGATAAACTGTTGAGCATCATGGTTGCTCTCAACACGCTCGTCCAACCACCCGCCAGCGCCGAAGGTTTCTCCGCCGACGCCGCTTCCCGCACCGATCTCGCCGCCGCGATCCGCCGACTCAAAAAGGAACGCAACGCCGTCATCCTCGCCCACAACTACCAGATCGGCGAAATCCAGGACGTGGCCGATTACGTCGGCGATTCGCTGGGCCTGAGCTACCACGCGCAGAAGACCGACGCGGACGTGATCGTCTTTTGCGGGGTGCATTTCATGGCTGAGACGGCCAAGATCGTCAACCCGACGAAAACCGTGATCCTCCCCGACCTGGACGCGGGTTGTTCGCTGTCCGAATCCTGCCCGCCGGAGAAACTCGCCGCCTTCCTCGAACGCAACGCGGACAAGAATTACTACGTCATCGCCTACATCAACTGTTCCGCCGGCGTGAAGGCGCTCAGCGACGTGATCGTCACCAGCGGCAACGCCATCAAGATCGTCGAGGCCGCCCCGGCCGACCGCAACATCCTGTTCGTCCCCGACCAGAACCTCGGCGGCTGGGTCATGGAAAAAACCGGGCGCAAGATGGACCTGTGGCAGGGCAATTGTTACGTCCACGTCGAGTTTACCCGCCAGAGCATCGAGCGCATCCGCGACCAGTATCCCGACGCTCCGGTCGTCGCGCACCCGGAATGCACCTTCGCTGTGCGCCTGCTCGCCGACGAGGTGTGCTCGACGGAAAAAATGATCTCCTACTGCCGCGACCACGAGGCGAACGCCTTCATCATCGTGACGGAGGGCGGGATGCTGCACCGTCTGCGCAAGGAGGTACCCGGGAAACTATTCATCGCCGGACCGACCGATCACTGCGCGTGCGCGGACTGCCGCTTCATGAAGATGAACACGCTCGAAAAACTCCACGACGCGCTGCTGCACCTCTCGCCGGAAATCACGATGCCCGAGGAAATCCGCGCGCGGGCCGAGAAGCCGATCCTGCGGATGCTCGAACAGAGCCGCTGACCGGCAGCGGCGGCGGCCGTTACGCCCGGGTCCGCATGCGTCGGCGGCCGGCGTACGCGAGAACGACGATTCCGACCGCGCCCAGCACGAAGGTGCCCGACTCCGGAACCGCGCGCACGTCCCAACCCATGCTGTAGAGGATGTCGCGGTCCAGATCGCTCGGGACGTGCTGCACACCGGGTGGCTGTGATCCATCAGATCCGTCGTGTAGGTGGCGTCGTCAACGTGCGAGACGGACGAGCCGCCTTGAACGTCGGCCGGCCGCGGTCCGCCGTGCGGTTCGGTCCTGACCCGTGGATGAGATTGCCGCCGAAGAACATCGTCTGCCCGCGCTTCACCGGCATCGGGACCGGGGCCGCCTCGCGCGGGAAACGCGTGGTGTGGCTGCCGCTGTATCCATTCCAACGCGCCTTGCCCTCTTCCGGGCAAAAGATGTTGCCACGGTGCGAGCCGGGCGCGACGTACAGGCAGCCGTTGTCGAGGTCGGCGTCGTTGATGGCCGTCCACGCCGCGATGCACGTCGCCGGCCTGGCCAGCAGATAAAAACTATCCTGGTGCATCCCCTGGCCCCTGGAGCCGGGGGGGCTTGAAGTAACACATCGTCCGCACCCCGAGCGCCGGGTGTTCGAGCAGGCGCGCGAGCACGTCGGCGACCGGCGGGTGGATGCATCCAATCCAGGGTGAGACCGTGCGGGCGGTTCGTTGTGGGCTTGACGACGGGCTTGCACGCCGACTAGATAGGATCGTCCCGGGAATCATTACACCGCACCCCATGGCCGGCAAAACTCCCAGCGCGTCGCCCCTGTCCACCGCCCCGATGGCCGGACACAGCAGTTCGGCGGTGGAGGATTACCTGGAGCGCATCCTCGAACTAATCAACACCAAGGGCTATGCCCGCGTCGTGGACATCGCCGGCAGCTTGGGGATCAGCCAGGCGAGCGTGACCAACATGGTCCAGCGCCTCGACTCCGAGGGCCTGCTCAAATACGAAAAATATCGCGGCCTCGTGTTGACCACCGCCGGCGAGACGCTCGCGCGCAACATCACGCGCCGCCACCAGCTCCTGACCGATTTTCTCAAGCTGCTCGGCCTGCCCGACGACGTGATCTTCCACGATGTCGAGGGCATGGAGCACCACATCAGCCCGCCGACGTTGCGCGCCATCGAAAACCTCATCGGGCAGCTCCACGCGCACCCCGAGTTGCTCGCCGCCGTCGGACGGGGAAAGTGAAAGGCGGGTTGTGAGTTGTGAGAGCAGAAAGCACGGCAGACAGCGGGCTACCGTCTTCATCCCACATCCCACAACCCACAACCCACAACCCACAACCCACAACCTGCTTGCGGCCCGCTCGCGGCGGGTGGAAACTCCCCTCCCCGATGCCCACCGAAATCATTCCCTTCGCCGGTTGGCAGCGCGCCCTCCGGTTGTTCAACGCCGACGCCGAGGCGATCATTACGCTCGACGTGGGTCCGCGCGTGCTTTCCTACCGCACGCTGCCCGACGGAGACAGTCTCTTCAAACGTTACGACGAACAACTCGGCGGCACCGGCGAGACCGAGTGGCAGATCCGCGGCGGCCACCGCTTCTGGATCGCCCCCGAGGACATGGAACGCACGTACGCGCTCGACAACGGCCCCGTCGAATGGGCGGTCGCGCCAGAGACGCCGGAAGCCGTCACGTTGCGCAACCCCGCCGCCGCGCCGCATTGGCTCGAAAAAACGCTCACGCTCACGCTCGCCCCGTCCGGCCCGGCGCTGACGGCCGACCACCGCGTCACCAACCACTCGCCCGAGCCCGTGGCGCTCGCGCCGCGGGCGCTGACCGTGATGCAACCCGGCGGCGTCGAGCTCATCCCGCAGCCGCCGCTCGGCGAACACCCGCGCGACCTGTTGCCCAATCGCCGGATGGTCGTCTGGCCGTACACGGCGCTCGACGATCCGCGCTGGAAGTTCGGCACGAAGTTTTTCACGCTGCGGCAAACGGCCGGCAGTCTTTCCACGAAGATCGGTCTCGCGCACGGGGAAGGCTGGGCAGGCTACTTGCACGGCAGGACGTTCTTTTTCAAGACCGTGACCCCGCCGAGGGTCGGGCAAGTTTATCCCGACGACGGCTGCAACTTCGAGACGTATTCCAACCACGAGATGCTCGAAATCGAAACCCTCGGCCCGCTGGTGACGCTCGCCCCGGGCGAATCCGCCACGCACCGCGAACGCTGGTTCCAGCATGTGTTCGACGCGCCGATCTCGCCCGATGATGAGTCGGCGCTCGCGGACGCCTTACCCGCCATTGTGCAAGCCTCCGGCATCCTGTGAGTCACCCATCGGAAACCGCCAAAATCCTCACCGCAGACGAACTCACCGCGCGGCGCGACGCGCTGGAGGCGTCGGGGCGGCGGTTGGTGTTCACCAACGGTTGTTTCGACCTGCTGCACGTCGGCCACGTGCGCTATCTCGGGGCGGCGCGCGCGCAGGGCGACGCGCTCGCGGTCGGACTCAACGCCGACGCGTCCGTGCGCGCGCTGAAAGGCCCCGGCCGTCCGCTCAATCCCGCCGACGAACGCGCCGAGGTGCTCGCCGCGCTGACGTGCGTGGATTTCGTGACGATCTTCGACTACCCGCGCGCCACCGGCCTGCTCGCGCAGGTCCGGCCGCACGTCTACGTCAAGGGCGGCGACTACACGCTCGAAACGCTCAACGCCGAGGAGCGCGCCGCGCTGCTCGAAGCCGGTGCGCGGATCGCCTTTGTCCCGATGGTCCCAGGCCGCTCGACGACGCGGCTCGTGGAGGAGATGCGGAAGCCGAATCCTTGTTAGCCACGGAGACGATGTCCGTCGAGCAACCATCCAACACGGGGCGGAAGCGGCGGCACGTGACTTGGAAAGCGGTTGTGCTCGGCGTGCTGATGGGTCTGGCGCTAGGGCTGCTCGTGGGTCACGCGATCCCGGCGTCTCTCCACGAACTAATCCCCGCCACTGCGTGGTTGCGTTGGGCGACGGCTTGGTGCTGCGGCGTCGCGTTTTATTTGTTGCCTATCTGGTCGTTGTTTGCGATGCGCAAGGAGTGGGGTTGGCTCGTGGCTGGATTCATCACGTTCGGCATCATTGTGGTCTTCGGTGTGCTGTTGCCGGTTACCTGACCTTGTGGTTGCGAGGATCGTCCGATGACGACAGACACTGGTTTCTTTTCGGCTGGCTTTCTCTCGCCCCGTCGTTGAATTTGCCTCCATTCAATGTCCCCCCCTTTGATCATCGGCGTGCTCGGCTCGGGCAAGGGCAGCAACTTCGCCGCGATTGCCGACGCCATCGCGGCGGGGACGCTCGACGCGCGCGTCGGCGTGGTGATCTCGGACGTGCCGGACGCGGGCATCCTGCAACTCGCAGAAAAACACGGCGCGCCCGCGTTGCACCTGCCGCCGGGCAAGTTCAAGACGAGGCTCGAACCCGAGCGCGAACTCGAACTCGCGCACGCCTTGCAGGCGCACAACGTCGCGCTCGTGGTGCTGGCTGGTTACATGCGTTTGCTCAAGGAACCGATGGTCTCGGCGTTCCCGCGCCGCATCATCAACATCCACCCGTCGCTGTTGCCGAAATTTCCCGGCTTGGCCGCGTGGAAACAGGCGCTCGACGCGGGCGAACACGAGGCCGGTTGCACGGTGCATTACGTCGATCTCGGCATGGATACCGGCCCGGTGATCGCGCGCAAAACCGTGCCCGTTCTGTCCGGCGACACCGCCGAAACTCTCCACGCGCGGATTCAGGAAGCCGAGCACGCGCTGTATCCGCAGGTGATCGGCGAGTTCTCGCGCCGGCTCCAAGCCGACGCTCCCGACGGGGCGGGGGATTGGTGCGAGTTTCGCAGCGGCTGGAATGGCTAGCGCGTCGAACGAAGTCGCGTCATTCTCTGATTGTGGCCACGGCATTCCGTTGCCGTATTCGGACTTTTCCCTCAGCAGACATGGCAACGGAGTGCCGTGGCTACAATCGATCTCTCCGTGAACTGGCTCGCGCATATCGTCCTGGCCGGTCCTGACGACGAAGACCGACTCGGCGGCGTGCTGGCCGATCTCGTCCCGATGACCGTCGCGCGCAAGCTGCCCGCCGGAGTCCGGCGCGGGATCGCGCTGCACCTCTCTATCGACGCCTTCAGCGACGCGCACCCGACCGTCTGCGCCAGTAACCGGCGCATCGTCAACGGCGGCGTCGGCCTGCGTCCGGCGGCGGCGGCCATCGCGGTGGACATGCTCTACGATCATCTGCTGGCCCGGGATTGGGTCATCCATGGTCCGCCCGGCGTGCCGTTGGAGGCGTTCGTCAAAGGGTTTTACGCGCTGGCGGCCGATCATCGCGCGCTTTTCCCGGCCAAGGCGCGCCTGACGTTCGCTGCCATGACCGCGCAGGATTGGTTCGGCTCATATCGCTTCGTCGACGAAATCCGCCGGGCGCTCGAACGCATTCGCCTGCGCCTGTCCCCACGCGCGGCGGCGGTCAGTCCGCTCGCGTCGGCGGTGGACGTTTTCACGCGTGAACCGCAGGCGTTCGCCGAAGATTTCGCGCGCTTCTGGCCGGACGTGACCGCCCACGCCGCCCGCGTGCGCGCCGAAGCAAAAAATGCCGGGCAAAACAGTCTTTGAGGTGGAGGCGCGACTACCGGCGGATTACACTCGGCGCTCGCCCGTCCGCCATGTCCACGTTTCGCCTCTTCGACCTCAACGACGCCCAGCGCACCGCCGTCATGCAGACCGCTGGGCCTGTGCTCATCCTCGCCGGCGCGGGTACGGGGAAAACGCGCGTCATCACCGCGCGCATCGCCTACCTCGTGGCGCTGGGCGTGAGCGCATCGAAGATCCTCGCTGTCACCTTCACCAACAAGGCCGCCACCGAAATGCGCGAGCGCGCCGTCGGCCTGCTCCAGGATGATGTCGCCGCGAAAAAACTGACCGTCTCGACGTTCCACGCGTTGTGCGTGCGCATCCTGCGCGGCGACATCGAGCGGCTCGGCTGGAAGTCGAATTTTTCCATCTACGACCAGGGCGATTGTCTCGGGCTGATCCGCGCGATCATCACGCGCACCGCCGCCAAGGACGAAAAGCTCGACCCGAACGCCGCTCAGGCACTCATTTCCAAGCTAAAAAACGACGCGCGCATCGCCGCCGGCGGCGCGCCGCGCGAGGACACGCTCATCGGCGCGGTCTACCTGCGCTACCAGGCCGAACTCAAGCGCATGAACGCCGTCGACTTCGACGACCTCCTGCTGCTCGCCGTTCGTGTCCTGCGTGAACACGACGACGCCCGCGAGAAGTGGCGCGACCGTTTTCATTATCTGATGGTGGACGAGTTCCAGGACACGAACCGCCTCCAGCTCGACCTCGTCTCACTGCTCGCGCACGGGCAGCCGCCGAACGTCTGCGTGGTCGGCGACGACGACCAATCCATCTACGGGTGGCGCGGGGCGGAGGTTTCCAACATCCTCGAATTCGAAAAGCATTTTCCGAATCCGACCGTCATCAAGCTGGAGCAAAACTACCGTTCCACGAACGCGATCCTGCACACGGCCAATTCCCTGATCAAGAACAACCCCCGTCGTCGTCCCAAGACACTCTGGAGCGAACACGGCGCGGGCGACAAAATCCGCGTCGTGCCCGCGCCGACCGAACAGGAGGAAACGGCCTACGTCGTCGGCGAGATGCACCGCATGAAATCGGCGGAGGAGGCGGGTTCGTGGGATGATTTTGCGATTCTCTACCGCATGAATGCGCAGTCGAAGGCGTTCGAGCTAGCGATGCGCGAGGGCAACATCCCGTACCGGATCGTCGGCGGCCAGAGCATCTTCGACAAACGCGAGGTCAAGGACCTCATCGCCTACATCGGCTGCCTGCTCAACACCGACGACGACCAGATGCTGCTGCGCATCATCAACCTGCCCCCGCGAGGGTTGGGCGACGCGGTGGTCGAGCGGGCGATGGACTATTCGCGCACACACAAGATGAGCCTGTGGACGGCGATCAACGAAGAGGGTTTTCTGGAGACGGTCACGGCGCGCTCAAGGGCGGCGTTCCGGTCATTCGGCGAACTGCTGGACCGTTTCGAGTCGCGGATGCTGGAGCCTTTCGCCGACCACGCGAAGGTTGTGGGGACGTTATTGGACGAGATCGGCTTCTATGCCGAGTTACGCCGCACCTGCAAGACCGAGGGCGAGGCCACCGCGCGAGAGATCAACGTGCGCGATCTGCTGCGCGACCTGGAACGCTACCAGCAACGCCAACCCGACGGTGGGTTGCGCGGGTTCATGGACCGCGTGGCACTCGACCGCGACCGCCAGGAAAAGAAGAAGGAGGAACGCGAGGAGGCCACCCCACAGGTCACGCTCATCACCTTGCACGCGGCGAAGGGGTTGGAATTCCCCTTCGTCTTCCTGGTGGGTCTGGAAGAAGGCTTGATTCCGCACGAACGCTCACGCGTCGAAGGCACCGTGGACGAGGAACGGCGTCTTCTGTACGTCGGCATCACGCGCGCGCGGCGGCGGCTGACGATGTCCTACTGCGTGAATCGCACGAAATACGGCAGCGCGGTGTCGTGCGCGCCGAGCACGTTCTTCAAGGAAATCTCCCCGGCGCATCTGGAAATGGTTAATATCAAGCAGATACTAAATACCCCTGCCACCGAGACCAGCGCCCGCAGCCATTTTGCCCGGATGCGCGAGGCGATGAAAGGCGAGACGTAACTGCTTTCGGTCTCCGAACATGCGGACGCAGTCGCCGGTCGTTTTATAAGGTAGGGATGGCTCTCCGAGCCGTCCGTTGATTTTCCGGGGAGGCGCGTTGTGCGC
>CALMVM010000205.1:13883-18338 GCA_937873255.1 uncultured Verrucomicrobiota bacterium
GCCAATCAACGGACGGCTCGGAGAGCCATCCCTACCTTATAAAACGACACCGCTGGCGCGGCGGAAAGGATTCACGCCTGCGCAACGTGTTCTACTCCTCCGATCCCGCCCAAAATTTCTCCGCCGCCGTCGCCCATGAACGGCTTTCGACCGCTTTGCGCGCGGCCTCGCCGATGCGGTGACACAAAGCCGGGTCACGCGCGAGTTTTTCGACGGCGGCGGCCACGTCGTCGGCGTCGAGCCCGCGTGTGACCAGACCGGTGACGCCGTGGTTGACGAGTTCCTGCGGGCCCTTCTGGTCAGACACGATGACGGGTAACCCGCTCGCCTGCGCCTCGATGACCACGTTGCCGAACGTGTCCGACACGCTCGGGAACACGAACGCATCCGCCGAAGCGAACGCTCCCGCCAACACCTCGCCACTCAGGTAGCCAGTGAAGATCGCGTCGGGCAGCAGCTTTTGCATCGTCTTCGTGTACACGCCGTCGCCGACGATGGACGCGCGCACGGGGATGCCGGCCGCGCGGACCTTGTCGTGCGCGGCGGCGAACACGTCGAGGTTTTTCTCCACCGACACACGTCCGACGTAGAGCATGATGAACTCGCCCGGCTGCGCGCCGCGCTTCGTCCAGAACGAAGCGTCGCGGCGGGTCGGATGATACAAACGGGTATCGAGCCCGCGCGGCAGGATCTTGATGCGCGCGCCGTCGATGCCGCGCTCCATCCAGTTGCGACGGTATTCCTCGCTGTTGACGTAGATCAGGTCGAGCTGGCCGTAGAACCAGTGCATGAACCGCCACGCGAGCGATTCCATGAAGTGATCGTCGGTCAAAATCTGCACATACTGCGGGAAATCCGTGTGGTAGATGCCCACCGTGCGCAGATGCAAAATCTTCGCCGCCATCAACGCCGTGATGCCGATGGGGCCGGGGGTCGAGATGATGATTTCCGTGAACCCCTCGCGCTGGATATAATCCATCATCTCCAGCAGCGGCGGGAAAGTTAGTTTCTGGAGTTCGTACTCGGGAATCTCGAACTCGCCGATGGGGGGGAAGTTCTTGATGGGGATACCGGCGATGTCGATGTTAGTACGGGAAGTGACGACGGTCAGGTCGTGGCCGCCGGTGCGGACGGCGGCGGTCATCTTCTGGATGGTCGTCGCCACGCCGTTGACATCTTCGAGCGTGTCGGTGAACCACGCGCGTTTCGTGTTGCGCAATGCGGGCGGCAGGTCGCCGCTGATCTCCCGGCTCAGGTCGCGCAATCGCCCGCGGTCGGGCGACTGGCTCTTGAACGCGTAGATGTATGGACTGAGCATTAACGCAATCGGAGCGATGGCGCTCAGGGCCTGGAGACCATCCATCATGTTGCCGCCGGAGAGTTGCGCGACGAATTTTGTGAAGAAACGAAACGCGAGTTGGTTGGCGAAGAGGTTAGCGATGAGAAAGGCGCGCCGCTCGGGTTCGGCCACGTCAGCGGTCTGGCGCGCGATGGCGGCCTTGACGGCGGGTCGCGAAAAATATCGGTTCAACTCGGACCACAACGACATATTGGCCGGCCGCGCCATCTCGAAAATCTTGCCTGACAGAACGCCCTGCGCCAGAAAGCCGAGTTTTTCCGCGAAGGAAAATTCCGTCGGGTTCTGCCCTTCCATGAAACGCGCGAACATCTTTTCCAAAAGCGCGGGAGTTTCGCCGCGCCCCTTGCCGTCCTTGCCCTTTTTGTTGAAGCGTTCCTGCGCGAAGGCGTAAGCCGTCTGGTAGAGACCATGCGAGAGGATCAACGGCGTGCCGCCGCGCCCGGCGAGCGTCGTGCGGCCGGCGCGGACGTGCGCGAAATAATCCGCCGGCGTCCGACCCTCGGGTGTCTCGGTGTAGGTCTGACCAGCGAACATTCCGCCCTTGTCGTCGCTGCCGGCGGTGAGGATTTTTTTCCAGGGCTCGGCGTGCGTCGGCGCGAGGTTCTGGCGCGCGGCCATGGCGTCGATCCGTTCCGGCGTGAGGCTGGCGAGAAGGTGGCGCAGGGTGACGTTGAGCAAATCGTTGCGCAGGCCGTTGAGACCCTCGAACGCACGGAAAAGGAGGATCAGTTTTTCGACGTGCGCGGTGTCGAGCTTGTCGTTGAGGCGGTGCAGCGGATGGGCGACGGCGTGCGGCAAATCCTGCGCGGCGAGGTAGCCTTGCAGATCAAAAATGTTGTCGCGCAACCCGGAAATATCCCGGTGCTGCGATTCGGTGAGATTCCAGACGAGGAGATGGATTTTGCAACGGTCGTCGGGGAAAGTCGTCGTGACTTCCTCGCTCAGGAAAACGCCGGGCAGGTCGGCGATTTCCAGGCAGCCGTCGACCGTGTTGTGGTCGGTGAGGGTAACGAGGTCCATCCCCCGCGCCCGGAGCGATGCGTGCAGCGCGCGGGGTTCCGAATAGCTGTCGGGGAAATCGAAGCGTCGGAACAACCAGTCCGCCGAACGATCGCTGTAACGCGAGTGGAGATGGAGGTCGGCCTTCATACGGGGGATGGGCGGGGGACGAAAGCCCGATGGCGGGATTCGATGAACTTCTGGTAGGTCTGCACCTCTCGCCACTTCGCCGCTTCGCACGCGAAGCGGAGGATTTGCCGCCAGATGTTGCCGTGTTGATAATCGGGCGGATGCAACCCCAAGCGCATCAGGGGCACCCGTTGCAATCGGCGTCGGAGCAGAGCATTCCACAGCAGGCTGCACGCACGCCGCGACCGGTTGCGGCAACTGTAGACAAGCGACTGTGAAAAGACAAAATCATCCTGGTGGTCGTGCCCTGTCCGCGAGAGATCGTAGACCTTTGTCAGGTAGGTCGTGTAACTGAATCCGGCCTTCCTCACCGCCTCGCACGCGCCGTCGCTCAGCAGCCATGCGGGCGCGATAAATCCCGTTGGAGCGGGCGCGTCGAGCTTGGAAAAATTTTCCTTCGCGCGGGCGAGCAGGGTGGCGGCTTCCTCTTCTGACAGGTCGTAGAATTCGCCTTCGCCTTGTGTGTAGATGCTATTGATCCAGCGTTGGCGCGCCGTTTCATTCCCGCGCGGTGTGCGCTGGTGGTAGTAACCGTGGACGACCAGTTCGTGCCCGGCTTTCGCCAGTCCCTCCAGCCAGCGGCAAAAACTAACATCGTCTAACATGTGTCCACGATGATGATGATCGGGGATGACGAGAAGCGACGTTTTCGTCACGCCGACCCCGGCGAGTTCGCGCAACATTTGTGTGAACGGCTCGCGCGTCAGCGGGCTCACGTCGTGCATCGACACCACCAGCGCGCTCACGGCGTTTCCTCCTCCGACCCGGCATCGGGTTGTCCACCACGACGCCGGATTTCCAGCCGCCGCAGCCGCCGCCAACCGGCCAGTAAAACGGCCAGCCCCGCCGCCGTCGCGCACGCCATCGAGAACACCTCCCCGTGCCGCGTGTAGAACGTCAGCGACGGGTGCGCGGGCACGTCCACGACGCCGGAGAGAATGCCTTGGCCGAAGATCGTGCCGCCTTCCGGCAGGAGGATCGTCTGCGGCGTGATGCGGCCGTCGCGGTCCACGAAACACGTCACCCCCGTGTTCGCGCAACGCACCAGCGGCCGGCGGTTTTCCACCGTGCGGAACACCGCCTCGTTGAGATGCTGGCGGCTGGCGGCGGTGCGCAAGAACCACGCGTCGTTGGTGACGTTGACGAGCACTTGCGCGCCTTGCAGCACGGGGCGGCGGGCCAGTTCGCCGAGCGTGTCCTCGAAGCAAATCAGCGGGGCCACGCGCACCGCCGGATCGCTGCTCGTCTCGAATACCGTCGGCTCCGTGCCGAACGCGAAATCGTCGGGCACCTGGTCACCTACGATCCACGCGAGCGGCGGAAATTCGTGCCGGTAGGGAACGTACTCGCCGTAGGGTACGAGGTGAATTTTGCGGTAAATCTGCACGTGCTCGCTACCGGGCGAGACCATCATCGCAGCGTTGTAATCCGCCTGCGCGTGGCCGTCCGCGCCGAAGTCGTAATCCAACGTGCCGAAGAGGAGGTCGCACTTGCCTTTGCGCGCGATGTCGAAGGTGGTCCGCATCGTCTGGCCGCGCGCGTCGAACATCCCGTAAGGAGTCGGGGCCTCGGGCCAGAGGAGGAGTTGCGGATGGGGTGCGAGGGCGGTCGCGGTCAGTTCCTCGTAGGTCTGGATGATGCGGTCGGCGCGGCTGGCGTTCCATTTTTCATCCTGCGCGATGTTGGCCTGCACGGCCGCGACGTGCAGAGGGATGGTCGCCCAGGGTTGGGTCAGCTCGGCGCGAGAACGCTGCAACGTACGCACGCCGGACGTGAAGAGGACCATCAGCCCGGCGACGGTCAGCGTGAAATCGAAATGCGGCCGGACCCGGTGCGCGCGCACTTCCAAAATGAACAGGGCGACCGTCGCCACGGCGATGACGTTGACGAACGCCGCCACGAACGAC
>CALMVM010000205.1:18348-24302 GCA_937873255.1 uncultured Verrucomicrobiota bacterium
AAGGCATCGTTCGTGGCGCCCACGCCCAAGGCCCCGCCAGCCCGCCGACGCCCGTGTATTCGGCGATCTGGATGAAGGGCAGGTTGCCGTGCAGCGCGACGCCGAGGTCGTTCCAGCCCCACCCCGAGAACATCCAGCCGCGCACCCACTCCAGGCCGACCCACGACGCCGCCGCCAGGAAGGCGAACCACAGGTTCCAGCGCGAGCGCAGCAGCGGCGACCCGGACGCGGGTGAGGGGTTCCAGATGAACAGGCCGCCCTCGCCGGGGAGACGGTCGCGGGTCGGGGAAGCTGCCTTCGATGCCGACCCGGGTCCGGGCCAGGCCAGCGTGCCGACGAAAACGCTCCAGACCGCCGGGTAGCACGCCATGTACGGCCCGAGGATGATCCAGCCGGGGACGGTCACGGTCCGCAGCCAGTAAAAAGCGCCCCAGATGTAAACCAGCCCGCAGAGATATCCGAACAGAAAGCAGCGCGCCCACCGTTGACGCCGCCAGCGTGCGAGCCGGGCGCGGAGACGGCGCAGCCGGGTGGCCGGTGCCCCGCCGGTTTCGTCAGCCGGAGGCGGGTCCGGGGCAAACCAGACCGCCGCGATCAACGGCGCGAGCGCGAACCAACAGAGCCAGTCTTGTTCCCACGGCGCGAGGCAAAGCACGAGCAACACGCCGCTGAGAGGGGCCGCCAGCCACGGCCACAGACGACGCCACGAACCGCCCGCGCGACCGTCGAGACTGACGGCGGGCGGGCGTTTGGGGGAAGCGTCGGCGGCGATCATGGTTCGAGCTTCCGACGATAGCGGAACGCACGGCGCGCGACAACCGCCGCGAATGAGACGCCGTCTAGACCACCATCCGGGACGGTGGCCCGCCCCATGCTCCACTCAAAGTCCACGCCCCAGACAGCCAACCGGCCGGGGAAGGTCGATAACCCTGTGAACAAGCCGCTAGACACATGAAATCCGCCATTCCTCTCGGAAGCGCCACCCGCACGGTGGGCAAACTGTTTTTCGCCTTGACGCTGTTGGTGGTGGCGGTCGCCGCCGGCTTCGGTGGGACGGCTCTGATTGTTTATCGCAGTCTCGACAGCGGACACGCCCAGGCGTCCCGTAATGTGGCGGAGCGGAAAGCCGTGAATCCTTCCCCGGATAAATCGTCCGCCGCGAAGAAGGATGAAGGGGTGCGCCCGGTGGCGGCTTCCCACTCCGACCAACCGAGCTATACCTACGCGGACAACAACGGAGGCCAGCCGAGCACGCCGGCCCGGCGCGTTCGTCCGGGTGCCAGCGTACCGGCTCCGCTGGAGGACACCGCCCCGGCGGCGAGCGTTCCGAATCCCTCCATTGGGCTGAACGACCCCGAGAGCCAATACATCGTCGATTCACGCACGGGCCGCGTCGTCGGGATCGACGGTTCGGCCGGTGCGCGCCGTGAGGAAGAGAAGCGTCTTTTGGATGCTGCACCGCGCGCTGTCGCGGTGCAAACACCTCCGCCCGAGGTTCGGGTGGCATCGGCGGTGGTGGAGGATGGCCAGGGGGTCATTCCCGCCGCGTCCGGCACGCAATACCTGTCTGTGCGCCGTGCATTGCCCGTGACGGCCGATGCCGCGAACGCGGGGCCGCGCAACTTCAACGTCGCGGAATACATGGCGGGTGGGCAGGCCCGGCCGGTGATGCGCGCGCAACCGGTCAGCGCGAAGGCGGTGCGTGTCTTTCGGTTGTCCGATGGATCGCAGATCGTGGCAGCGGATTGATTCCGGGATTGCGAGAGATCGATCCGCCGGCCGTAGCTCGACAGGGCTGCGGCCGTTTTATTTGGCGGGGGACGCGCGGCCGGTCGGTGCCTCAGTTCTCTGGCGTTCAATAGCATCCGGCCGGTGAAAAAAAGTACCGGCGCAACCCCGGTCCGTCCGGGGACGGGTGTCGGTGTTGAGCCGGGAAACTGGTCCGGAGGGCGTTGAAGACTATGGGCCTTTGACGTACGGCGACCAGAAGGACGCGTCGCAAACGTCGCTTAACGAATCCCAGGTGTTGCTCGGCACCGGCGGCAGGATGCCGAGAGTCTGATCACCGTACAGGTCGCCGAAGATGTTGCTGCCCGTGTTGTACAGACGCGTGCCCGGCTTGATGTACGACTTC
This sequence comes from uncultured Verrucomicrobiota bacterium, assembly GCA_937873255.1. Classification (GTDB taxonomy): domain Bacteria; phylum Verrucomicrobiota; class Verrucomicrobiia; order Chthoniobacterales; family SZAS-18; genus CAHJWO01. The sequence continues at coordinate 20,483 of CALMVM010000205.1, forward strand.
CAGGCCGCCACGGTGATCGTGGCATTGGCGCCTTTGTTGTATTCGAGGGCGTACTGGTCCATCGCCCCGTCGATGAGGCGCAAATCCGTGCGGACGGCGACGGCCTGCGAGCGCTTGCGCGAACGCAGGAATCCCGGCACGGCGATGGCCGCCAGCAGGGCGATGATCGCCACGGTAATCATGATCTCCACCAGGGTGAAGGCATGTCTACGGGAGGTGTGTTTGTGGAGGATGGTTTGTTTCATGGCTGACGGTGGGACGCATGGTGAGGTATGATGCTGAATGATAAATCGGGGTCGATGCGCGTTTGTGCAGACCGCCCCGCAGTTTTGATAGCAAGACTGATACCGCTGCCGCCCTTGGAGATAGAGTTCGCGGGGCGAACGAGCGGCCGACGCGATTTTTGCCGTCCTCTCGGAGCCTGGGGAAACCTAGATCGCCTGGGCCGATGGCTCGATGAAAGTGTTTGGCCGCTCCCGGCGGCGGGGTTGCGCTCAACCCCGGTCCGGCTCGGTCAGGTGCGCGGCGAGGTCGCGTTCGCGCGCCGCTTCGTCGTTGCGGCCGGAGCGTTCGAGCATCCGCGCGAGGAGGAGGTGCTGGCGGGGGCTGTCGGGTTGGCGGCGCACGGCGTTGCGCTGCCAGGCGAGCGCCTCCTCGGGCCGGCCGGTCGCCAGGCAGAGCGCGGCGGCGCAGGCGGGCGCTTCCGCGCCATGAACGTCGAGTCCGGCGACCCGGCTCCAGGTGTCGATGGCTTCGTCCGCGCGGCCGGTCGCGGCCAGCAGACGGCCGACGGCGATCCAGGAGGCGACGTGCCACCAGCGGGGAACGGCGTAGCTGCGCGCCAACGCGAGCGCCGTGGCGGGGTCGCCGGCGTTCTCGGCGTCGGCGAGGCGGATCTGGAGCAATTCCCAGGATTCGGGGTAGCGTCCGGCGGCCTTGTCGAGCAGGGCGTGGCGGCGTTCGCGCCAGGAGGGGTCGCCGGGGGTTTCGAGCCGGTCGAGGGCCTGGATCGTCACGGCGCACTCGCGTGGGCCGGCCCGGCGGTCGTCGGTGGCGAGCAATTCGTCCGCAAGGCGTTGCAGACCGGCGTGAGCCTCGTCCGCATGGCCGAGGCGCAGGAGGGCGGTGGCCAGATTGACGCGCGCGGAGTACGCGTGCGGATACGCGGCGGTGATGCGCTCCAGCAACGCGACGGCGGCGGTGAACTGGTCCTTGGCGGCGACAGCGAGCGTTTCGCGTTCCGCCGGGTCGGCCGCCGTGGCGGCCTGGGCCGTCGCCTTGCCGCCGGCGTCGAGGAGGGCGAGCGACAATCCTTCGCGTGCTCGGGGGACATCGCCGCCGTCGCGGATCGTCTGGCGGTAGAACGTCAGCTTGTCCGCCCAATCGTGCGCGCGCAGCCAGGTGCGAGCCCCCAACGCGCCAATCACCAGCAGCAGGGCGGCGACGGCAAAACCCGGGGTGCGGACCCCGGCCGGCAGGCGTCGCCACGGAATGTCGAGCGCCGCTCCGGCCAGGAACAACAGGAAACCGATGCTCGGCAGGTAAAGCCAGTGCTCGGCGACGCTGGCGTTGAGCGAGAACAGGTTGGAGACCGGCAGGAAACCGACGAGGAACCAGACCGCGCCGCACCGTCGCAGGAGTCGGCCCCGCCCCGGCAGCCAAGCCCCAAAGGCAAACGCCATTAGCACGAGCGCGCCGCCCGCTGCCAACGCGTTGTAGAACAGCGCTGTGGAGGGGTTGGTCAGGCCCGGGGCGGCGAAAACCTGCCTTTCCATGAACAGCCGGTGCGGGAACAGCATCAGACGAGCGTAGTCGCCGAGCGCCCGCAGCATGAGCACTCCCTTCGCCGGCATCGCCGCCGACGGCGCGGACGGCGCGGGCGGGGGAGGGGGCGGCAGGTGCCTCAGGCACAGGTAAAGCCCCAGCGCGAGCACCGCCCCCGCGAGGATGGCATAATGCCCGCGACGCTCCGCCTGCCCGACCGGACGCAGGACCAACAGCCAGCCGGCGAAGAGCACCAGCCAGACGAACGCGATTTCCTTGGAACACAATCCCAACACCAGACAGCCGAAAGCCCCCAGGCCCCAACCCCATCGCGGAGCGGCTCCGGTCAAGGCGAGGGCGCGCTCGCATCCCAGCCAGGCCGTCAGGCAAAACAACATCGCCAAGCTGTCGGCCCGGCCGGAAATGTACGCCACGGCGGCGCTGTGAACGGGGTGGAGCACCCACGCCAGCGCGAGCGCGAATGCCAGACGATCCGTCTCGGCCCGGCGCACCGGCGGGAGCGCATCCGCCCCCACCGGAGGCAGGAGCACCGGCAGCACCCGCCGCCCCAGCGTGAAAAGCAGGAAGCCGTTGACGGCCTGTACGAGCGCGTTGGTCAGGTGGTAGCCGAACGGCTCAGAGCCCCAGAACCAGTAGTCTGCAATATAGGTGAGCGACTGCGCCGGACGGTAGAAATTGGAGTTGTCGGTGAAAAGCGTGTGCCGGAAAACTTCCAGGCAAAAGAGCGGGCTGCGGATGAGCGCGTTGCCCCGGACGAGAAAACTATCGTCCCAGAGAAATTCCCCACCCAGCACCGGGGAGTAAACAGCGAGGGTCACGGCGACGAAGGCCAGGAGCGCGCCGGGCAAAGTCAGGAAAAACGACAGCGGCGACGGACCGTCCCCCGCCGGACGCGGGCCGCCGGGTGTCGGCACGGGAGCCTGGGCGGGGGGCGTGAGTTCGGCGGTCATGGGCAGCGGGTTGGCAAGGGAGCGGGGCAACGGCCTTGCGGAACGCAGGTTCCTTGCCAATCGCGGGTCCTCGGCGCAAGAAGCGCGGAAATCGTGCGACGCCGGCCATCGCGCCGGCTCCGTCGGCCTCGCACAAAAGCGAAACGCCCTCCCGGTCGGTGACCGGGAGGGCGTTTGATGGTGCCGGTGCGACCGGCGGATTTTGTGGTTGGCTCGTGCTTAGTAGTACGCGCCCCAGAAGGAGCTCTGGTTATCGATCACGTCGCTGAACGCGTCTTTGGTGGTCTGAGCGATCTTCACGCCGCCGTCGAAGGTGGTCGTCGCGTACTGTGCGCCCAGGATGTCCGCGAGCGTACCCGAGGTGGCTTGGGTGTAGAGACGGCTGGAGGGCTTGAAGAAGCCCTTGAGCAGCGAGACGCTCACGGTGGAGCCGCCCTTCATGTTGTTTTCGATGGCGTACTGGTCGATGGCGCCGTCGATGATGCGGGCGTCATTGAGGATCGCCGTGGCCTGCGAACGCTTGCGCGAACGGAGGAAGCCGGGAACCGCAATCGCCGCGAGCAACGCGATGATGGCGACGACGATCATGATTTCAACGAGGGTAAAACCCCCACGGGACTTGCGGATGTTTTGCAACATAGTGTGTAGTGCTGGATGAGTTATGGTTGTAGTGCGGTGATCCGGCGGCGTCAGGTTCGAACAAACTGCCGCGGTTCGGGAGAGTGTTTAGCAGCCCCGATGCCAACCGTGCCCCGGCCGGTTCTCAGTTTATGGCGTCGCGCAAAGTTGCGACGGCCTTTCGCAAGCCCGTTTTCTCTGTAAAACAGTCCGGGAGGGATCGGGAAGAAAAAATTCGTCGGTTGCTCGATCGGCCCTCCTCCGGGCGGACAAACGTCGTGTGCGCATCGATTTAGCGGACCGTTCGGGCTTGCAATCTTGCGAATGATCCCCCGCAAATGAGAATGCCGGCGCGAAACCGGGGCGGTCCGTCCTTCGCCAAAAAAGTGGTGCCGACGGCCCGCGCCAGCATGGGGGCTGCTTTTGACAGGGGACGCATGAATCCCTCCCCCGCCGTCCCGCCGATC
>CALMVM010000206.1:0-16472 GCA_937873255.1 uncultured Verrucomicrobiota bacterium
CTCCAAGATCTGATCGCCAAGAAAGGCCAGACCGCCACGCCCGAAGCCGAGGCGGTCTGGCCTTTCTTGGCGATCAGATCTTGGAGCAGCGTGCTCAAAAGCTGGATCGTCTGGTCGGGGTTTTCGCCGTCCTCGGGCTCGACACCACCCTTTTTGAAACGCCGCTTCAAGCGGAGGACATCCGCGGATTCCCCGGCGGGCTCGGCCGGATTTTTGGGCGGCGTCGGGTCGGAGGCGGAGGCCGGATCGGGATCAACACTCATACGGGTCACGCGGGCCGGCGGCCAGCCGCGCGGAAACGGCGGCAATCTAGTGGGTGGCCGGAATGCTGGCAACGCATTATTGACGCTCGCGGGGCCGCCCGGCATGCTGCGCGCGTGCAGGAACACCGTTGCATGCATGTGGACCTCGATGGCGCGTGGGACGGCGCGGCGTTGGGATTGCCGGCGCTCGACCTGCGCGCGTGGGGTCCGCGCCTGCGCTTCTGCGCGCCGGACGCCGAGACCGAAGCGTTTTTCGCGGAGGTGTCCCCCAAGCTCGACGGCGCGCGTTTCCTCGTCTACGGGTCGGGCGATTTCCACCACCTGAGCGCGCTCTGGCTGCGCCGGGCGGCGGGCGGGCAGCCGCTCACCCTCGTTTCCTTCGACAACCACCCGGACTGGGACATTCGCCCGCCGAAGTGGTGCTGCGGCAGTTGGATCAACCGCGCCCTGGACCTGCCGCAGGTCGAGCACGTCGCCGTGTGGGGGTGCGGGAATTTCGAGCCGTGGGGCTGGCACCGGATCTGGGGCAACCACCGCGACGTGCGTTCCGGCCGGCTGCAGGTGCGTCCATGGGGGGATGGACGGCCGGCGAGGGACCAGGCGCGTTCGCACGTCATCCTGCAGGAGAACTGGCGCGGGCGTTTCGAGCGGTTCGCCGCCGGTCTGGCGGGGCGGGCGTTGTACGTGACGGTCGATATCGACGGTCTGCGCGCCGGGGACGCCGTGACCAATTGGGAGAACGGCCGGTTCGCCGCCGGAGACGTGGCGTGGGCGCTCGGCGAGCTTTCGCGTCACGCGACGGTCGTGGCGGGGGATTTGTGCGGGGCGTATTCGGCCCCGGCATACGCGCGGCGTGGGCAGCGTTTCGTGTCCGAGACGGACCATCCGGAATTGCCGCCCTCCGACCCGGGGGTGGCGCGGCGCACAAATTTGCGCAGCTTTGAGACGATCTGGCCGCGACTGACGGGCGGGCGTTGTTAGTCCCGCGTCAGTTCGCCGACACCAGCATCACCCCGGCGGTGATGAGCAGCGTGCCGACGATCAGCGGTAGGGTCAGCTTTTCCTTCAGGAAAAAACTCGCCAGCAAGGTCACGACCAGCACGCTCAGACCCTGGAAGGGGAAAACCTGGCTCAGGTCGAGTTTTTGCAGCAGGCCGAGGTTGACGAAGAAAGAGATCGTCATGCCGAAGATGCCGGCGGCGAAAATCCAGACGCGGCGTCGCTTGGTCATGCCCTTGCTCGGACCGTCGTCGGCGAGTGCCAGCTTGAGCAGGATCTGGCCGGCGGTCAGCGTTGCCAGCGCCACGAAGATCAGGAACAACGCGCCGGCGGTCATAGACGGGCGTCCAGGTTGGCGTAGGTCCTGGCGACAACGCTCAGACCGGCGACGACCAGCGCGATGCCGCACCAACGCAACGGGTTGATCGCCTCGCCCAGGAAGTACCAGCAGCTCAGCGGCACGAGCACCTGCACGGCGTTGGTCAGCGGGAACGCCACGCCCAGCGGCAGCACGCGGATGGCGGACATCCACGAAAAAAACCCCAGCAGCGTGAAGACGATGCTCAACCACGTCCAACCCGAGTTGAGCCCGGTCAGCCCGAGCCATGGGATTGCGGAGGGGAGGTTCGCCGTGCCGAGCGCGCCTTTCTTCAGGAGGACTTCCGACGCGGTGCCGGAGAGAATGCACAGGCCGACCTGCGTGAACGGATGCCAGAACACGGAGCGGCGAGGCGGAAGGTCGGACGACATCAGGAGGGGCCGGGCGGCGGGGCCCCAACATGACGGGACATCCGCACGAATGCAATGGGCGTTCCGTCGGGCAGCACCGTCTCGAAACGCTCGTCGCTCGTGAAGCCCCAAAGCCGGTAAAACGCCTCGCCTGGCAGCGTCGCGGCGAGCGCCATTCGTCGATAACCCGCCGCGACCACTGCCTCCAGGCACGCTTTCATGAGATGGGTCGCCACGCCTCGTCGCGCCCAGCGAGGTTCGACGAAAAACGCGCGGACCCGCGCCGGTTCGCCGAGTGGGAGAATCTCGTCTTCGCCCGAACCCATCTGGTCGCCGCCGTACAGGGTTCGCCTTCGGCTCCAACCGCCGCAACCGGCCAGCGTGCCGTCATCCGCCTCGACGACGAAATACGTCCCGTCGCGGATCAGTCGGGTGTCCGGCCCGAAAACGTATCGCAGGGCACTCTCGATTTGTTGCCCGGTGTAATGTTCCCGGCTCAGCGCGCGCACGGAACGCGGGATCAATTCGTGGATCGCCGGCAAGTCGGCGAGCGTGGCGGGACGCAGTTTCACGACGGCAGGGATCAATCGTGCCGGTGGGGGCCGGGCAGGTGAGGGTGGGAGTGAACGACGCCCGAGGCGTGCCGGTGACGATGGCGGTAGAGCAGGTGGGCGCGCAGCAGGAGCGCCTCGTCGTGCAGGATGGCGTCCGGCCGACCGTCGGCGGCGACCCGGCCCGCGTCGAACACCACGCACCGGTCCGCGATGTCTCCGACCACCGGCAGGTCGTGCGTGGCGGTGATGATCGTTTTCGCCCCGTGGTTTTCGGCGAGGAAATCGATCATTTGGCTCTGGCTCTGCGGATCGAGCGCGGCGGTGGGTTCGTCGAGCAAAAGCACGTCGGGATCGAGCACGAGCACGCTCGCCAGCGAGACGCGTTTCTTCTCCCCGCCCGAAAGCCGGTGCGGGGCGCGGTTCTTGAGGTGCTCGATCTCCATTTGCCTTAACGCGAGCTGGACCCGCTCGACGATCTCACCGCGCGGCCAGCGCAATTGGAGCGGACCGAAGGCGACCTCGTCGAACACCGTCGGATTGAAAAGCTGAACGTCAGGATTCTGGAAAATGAGCGCCACCTGGCGGCGGAAGGCGAACGCGAACGTCTCGCCCGCGAGAGTGTCTTCCGTGAGTTCGGTCCCGTCGAAACGCACCGACCCGACGTTGGGGAAGGAAAGGCCCGCGAGCACGCGCAACAGCGTCGATTTCCCCGAACCGTTGGCTCCGAGGACCGCGATGCGTTCGCCCGGGGCGATGTCGAGCGTCACCGAGTCGAGCGCGGTGACTTCGGGATAGCGATAGGTGAGGTCGCGCAGTTCGTAGAGCAAGCGCCACTCTTTCACAACAAACCGAGCGCCGCCACGGCCACGAACGCCGCCAGCGCCAGGCCGTCGCGCGTGCGGAAACGCGCGTCCTGCAACAGGTGGACCTCCCCGCGAAATCCCCGCGCCCGCATCGCCATGAAGACCTCGTCGCTCAGCGCGAGGCTACGGCCCAGAAGAACGCCCGCCGTCGCGGTGGCGGCGTGGCGGCGTTGCGCGTTGTCCAAACGGCCGACCTGCCGGCTGCGCCTCGCCTCGAAGTAATCGCGCGCCAGCCCGAGCAGCAAAAACAGGTAACGGTGCGTCATGCCCAGGATCACCACCGCCGTTTTCGGCACGCGCAGGGTCCGCAGCGCTTTGAGCAGGTGTGTCCACGGCGTTGTCAGGACGAGCAGGGCGGCGAGCGTCGCGGTGGTTTCGGCGCGCCCGACGAGACGCGTCGCCGCGAGCAGGCCAGGGGCGGTAACATTCCATTCCAGGAGCGGAATTCGGCAAACCGGCGCGCCCGGCGTCAGGAACAACGCCGGCAGCGCAATCGAACCCGTGAAGACCAGCACCCCCGTCCAAACCCGCCCGAGCGACGTGCGGACCGGCACCGCCGAGAGCACCGCGAGCGCGACGGCAAGCGCAAAAATTGTCCCTACCACCGCGAGCCGGGAGGTTGCCGCCGCCGCGAGAATCCAGGCGAAAATTCCGACGCACTTCGCGCGGGGATCAAGCTTCTGGAGCAGACCGCGTCGGCGCGCGGTCTCGTCGGCGCGCGCGGCGTGGTCGAGCGTCTTGGCCAGCGCGACGACGTTGCGTTCGAGAAATCCCGCAGCCTTGCTCAAACGAGGGTCGCCGACGGCGGGCGGTTGTGTGAACCACGCAAACGTCTGGCGGCCCATCCCGCCGCCAGCCAGGCCAGCAGGATCGAACCGACTCCGAACATCGCCGAAAGAATGTAACCCAGAGAACGGCTCTTGAGGAACGCGGGCGCGTAGTCCGGCATCGGTGCCGTCCAGAGCGAGGCGAGGCGTTCCAATCCGCTCGGCACGGCATCGGGCGGGGCGACTTGCGCGGAAGCGGCGGCGATGTGTTGACGCGCCTCCGGGTTCGAGAAATCCTCCACGCCCCATTCGCCCCACGCGGTGCCGGCCGCCAGCAGACCGAGCGGGGTGGCGATCATCAACACCGCCAGCGCGATCCACAACGGACGCACGGTGCGCCAGCCGCCGGCCGGTTGCGGCTGGAGGGGATCGGTGGCGTTTTCGGGCGCGGTCGTCCGCAGCAGGGCGGGGTCGGCACGTTGGAGATAGCGCACCACGCCGCCGGAGAGGATTCCCTCCGCCAGCCCGGCGAACGTCAGATGGCCGATCAGCATTGCCGGCACCGCCACCGCAAGCGGGTAGGGCGCGTAGAGCGGCACGCCGTTCGCGTCATGAAACCACCTCGGCTGGATGCCGAACTCCACCGCCGCGCAGAGCGCCGACACGTTGATCGCCAGATAACCGCCCAGTGCCGCCGCCACAGCGCGTCGCGGCGAGCCGAGCGCCGACCGGCCCGAGATCAGCCGGTACACCGCCCACGCGGTCAGCGAACCGACGACGGCCATGTTGAAACAATTTGCCCCGTAGGCCGTGATGCCGCCGTCGCCGAATAACACCGCCTGGATCGCCAGCGCCAGCGAAATAGCGAGGATCGCGCCCCACGGCCCCAATACGACCGCCGCCACGCCCATGCCGACCGCGTGCCCGGTCGTGCCGCCGGGCAGCGGCAGATTGAACATCATCACCACGAACGAAAACGCCGAAAACAGCGACAATAGCGGCACGTAGCGCGCGTGCAGCATCGCCTGCACCCGCCGCAACGCCACCAGCCAGAACGGTGCCGCGCCGGCGTACATCACCGCGCACGTCGAGGGGCTCAGGTAACCGTCGGGGATGTGCATGCCAAAGAAGGATTCGGCGCGGGGAGCGGCGTGGGCGTTACTTTTTGAGGTAGGCGGAAACGACGATGGACACGAGGATGACGGTTCCGAGCAACCCCGTAATCAGCCCGAAAATCGCCCGCCCCAGGCCGTGCTTCGGACTGGGATCGTTACGGTGTTTCCGGATGTCGAAGATGGCGACGAGCGAGACGATCAACGCCAGCGGCGCGGGCACGATGATCAGCGCGAACAGGCCGAGATAACCCGCTGCGATGGCCCAGCCGGATCGCCCCACAGGCAGGATCATCCGCATGCCCGCGTCCTGGCCGATGTCGTTGGCCGACCCGGCGGCGGGCAGGGGCATCAGCGTGGAGAGCGGCTGCCAGTTGCTGCTGCCGACAGGGCAGGCCAGATCGGTGGGGAATAAGTGTCCGCTGGCGACGCCGTGCCAGGTTTGTTCCGGGGTGAACGGACCGAACTGCTGGCCGTTGCGGGAGACGTAGAGAGGCGGTGCGGCGTCGGGCATGGATCGTCGCGGAGTTTGTCGTCTCGCGGAAAAAGTTCAACCTCCGAATGACTGTTCGGTGACGCTCAGAGTGACCCGGCGTTGGGGAAGAGACCCAGCAGCGGTTCCTGCCGCGTCGGGGCGGCGAGGGGGGCGAACCGCCGCAGGAAAAAATTGATCGTCGGCGAGCGGTGGTGCGCGTACAGGTCGAGCGGGACCAATTCCATGCGCAGGTGCAGCTTGGGATCGTAATTGAAAGGCGCGCTGTAATAACATTCCAGCCCCTGCGCGAGCGCCCACCGGATGATGTCGCGGAAGGTCACGTGATAGAGGTGCAGCTCGGCCGACGCCGTCTCGTCGATGCCGATGTCGTTGTCGTAGATCGCGTTGCCGTGGACCGTGCAAAACGAGAACGCCACGATCCGGCCCGCGTGCCGCCAGATGAAATAGCGTGCCTGCTCAGGCATGCGTTCGCCCAGACGTAGGAAATACTCCCGGTTGAACACCTCGAAATGCACCTCTCCGCGCAGCGCCACCCGTTCGTAGAGCGCGTGCAGCGCCGTCGCCTCCGCCTCGGTGACGGAGGTTTTCACCTCCAGCGTGATCGGCTCGGCGAGCGCGTCGATCTCGCGGAATTTCCGCCGCAAACTCTTGCGCGTGGACTTGCCGAGACGGTTCTGCACGTAGTCGTCGAACGTGGAGAAATCCAGCATCAACCGCACACCCGGAAGGCTCGGCAGGCGCGTGTACCGCCCGCCGCGCACCAGCGTCTGCATGCCCTCGCGGCTGGCCAGAGGAAAATCCTTGAACAGCACGATGGACACCCGCTCGTGCCGCGCAAAACGCTCCAGCGCGCTCGCCAACGCGTCGGCCACCGGCGCGGAAATGGATTCCGCCGCGCCGGCCAGACCGGTCTGCGCTTCGCCGACGATGCAGCCGACCATCATCAGACGCATCCGCAGCCAGCCCCGCAGAGGGCGCAGCAACGCGCGCATCCAGGCGGCCAGACTGACCGTCAAATCCTGCTCGACGAAAAACAGTGGTTGCACCGCCCGCACGCAACCGGGCGCAGTGCCGTCGCCTTCCTGGCGCAATACCAAATAACGCTGCGGGAACTGGTCGGCGAACGTTTCTTCGAGCGTCCGATAATAACGCTGGTCCTTCCAGTGCGGCGGGAAAAACTCCTCCCACAAACCGGTTGCCAGAGCGTCCGCCCGGTCGAAGACCTCGAACTTCCAACCCGCCCCCAACCGGCCCGCGAAAATCGGCGCGGCGGGGCGCGCATCCACCAGGGAACGGAAGGACGCCGTTCCAACATCCGCCGCGGTGGGGAGAGACAGGGTTTTCAAGCGGGGGTCGCCGGGGCCGCCTCCGACACCGGCGGCTGGTGTCCGATGGGACGGCTTTTGGTCGGGAGGTCCGGGTCGAGGAAACCGAGCATGTGCGGGGCGCGGATGACGCGCGTGCCCACGCGGCGCTGCAAGCCCTGGATCTGCTCGTAGAGGTCGTGCGAACGCGTCCAGTGGCACTTCGGCCGGAAGTGGTGTTCGGCGTGGTAGCCGTTGTTGAAGAAAATCCAGTTGTAGACCTTCCCGTAGGAACTGACCCCCCATGCGGCCGGCTCATCGGGATTGCCGCCGAAGTGGCGGTAGTACCCGTTGAGGTAGCTCATGCAATGGCCCAAGTACATGAAGGGCAGGAAAAACAGGACGTAGCGCCAGTTGAAAAGCGCCATGACCGCCAGCAGCGCCGCGAACGCGTAGATTTCCAGCTTGCCCCAGAAGACCTCCTCCTGGCCGCGCTTCTTGAGTTCGCGGTTGATCGCCACCGGGTTGTCGCGGAAAAACGACAGGAACGTGTAGCTCCACACGTTCTCGGCCTCGTGGTCGTGTCCGTGACGATAGATACTGATCCAGTCCACGGTCTCGCCGTGTTCGTCCTGCATGTCGCTGTTGCCCTTATGATGCTGCATGTGGACCACGTCGTAGTAGGTCTGCGAGAAACAGCACGCGATGGAATTCACCAGGCTGAAAAGCCGGTTGAGCAGCGGCGAACGGAAAAACGGGTTGTGGATGAAGTTGTGCGAGACGCCGTTGATGTTGGCGTTCATCAGAAACCCATAGAACAGCCCCAGCAGGCACATCGCCCACAGCGGCGTGCGCGGGAAGAGAAAATACATTCCGAAAAACAGCGCGAAATGCAGCAGTCCGCAGAGGGTGGGGATCGCGTCCCAGCGGGTGTAGGCGAACAGCTTGGAATCGGTTTTGGGAATTTCGATCTTGATCGGGTCGGCTTTCATTCGAAAATGGGCGGCAGAGTGTCGGAATTTGTCGCGGTTTATACTACAGGGAGTGGGCAGGCGGTCAAGGAGGACTCGGCCTGCGCGAAAGCTCACGCCAGATCGCCATAATTGGCGAACCGGCGCAGCAGTTTGTCGTAACGGGTAGGTTCCAGCAAGGGGGCGATGCGCTTGAAGAACGGGTTCGCCACGGTGGACAGGTGGCGGACGTATAAATCGAGCGGCTCCAGGTCGAAGCGCAGGTGCAGCTTCGGGTCGTAGTTGAGCGGGGTACTGTAGTACGTTTTCAGCCCCTGCGCGATGGCCCACGAGATGAGGTCGCGGATCGTCACGAAGTACAGGTGCAGGTCGAGCGCCACGGCGTAGTCCATGCCGAGGTAGTTATCGTAAAACTTGCCCTCGTGGACGCTGGCGATGCTGAACGCCACCGCCTTGCCCTCCTGCCGCCAGACGAAAAAACGCGTGCGCTCGGGCATCGTGCGGCCGAGGCCGGCGAGGTATTCCTTCGTCAATTCCTCGAACCGGAAGGAGCTGCGTGCAAGCACCTGAAGATAAAGCGGATGGACCTCGTCCACGATGTCGCTGACATCCGTGCGCACCTCCATCGTGACCGGGGGTCGGTCGGCGTTCGCGCGGAATTTCCGCCGCAGATTCTTGCGCATGCCGTGGCTCAAACGGCGCGCGAGGAAATCGTCGAAATCCTTGTATTCCGCGAGCGGAATGACGGTCGCCGGAAAACTCGGCATCCGCACGAATCCGCGCCGCTGGGCGGGGCCGTCGAGGGCCGCGCGGTGTTCGCGCGGAAAGTCCTTGAATGTGATGATCGCCGTCCGGTGCTTGCGGCCGACGATTTCCAGCGCCTCCAACAATCCGGTGACCGCCTCCGCGTCGGCGGGATCGGTCACACCGAGATGCCCCTCGCCGGCGGTGCAGCCGACCATGAGCATCTTCATGCTCGCAAAACGCGGGAATTTCCGCCGGACGCCCGCCACCCAACGGCGCGGACCGTTCCCGAGCCCGGCGGTCAGATCCTGGTCGGTGAAGAAAAACGGTTGCAAGGCGCGGACGCGGCCGGCGCGGTCGGTCAGGAGAAGGTAGCGGTAGTCGAAGTTCGGCTGGCGCAACGTTGTCTCGCAGAGTTGATAATAGCGAAAATCCTTGGCCGCGCCGCCGAACGCCGCCTCCCATGCGCCCGGATCGAGCGCGGCGGCACGAGTGACGACGCGGGCGGTACCGAAAGGGGTCTCGAACGATTCTTCCGGGGGTTCGCCATGCATGAGGGTTCCGTTCGCAGAGCTGAGCGGGCACGTAAGCTGACAAATATCGCCGCCAAACGCAAGCAGACCAGTTTGGAGCGCGGGAGCACGTAATCGGCTTGCCCGTTGCAGGGAAATTTGATACATGGGCCGGATGCGAGCTTTCCGATTCGTTACCCTCCTGACCATGCTGTTGGCTGGTTGCGGCAGCCCAGCGTCGGGTGGAACGATCTCGGGGCAAATTTTTGTCGCGACGCAGGGTGGAACTAGTTTCAAGCTCGGAGCGGTCGAGGTCCGTTTGTACCCGTATGATGCAACCGCCGAAACCCTCGTGCAAAGGCGGAGAGAGATTCAAAAAATGAGCGATGAACGAACGGAGCTTTTGCAAATCGCCGGGCGCAGCGACAACACGACGCACATCGACGCTTATCTTCGCTCGGGGTTGATTTATTTCGAGGTGCTTGGCGAGCCGCTTCTTTCTGTCCATACAGACGCCGATGGAAAGTATGCCGTCGTGCCTCCCTACAGCGGTCGATTCATCGTGGCGGCACGAACAGAACGGCACGCCTTCGACAGCGTTGAGACTTATTGCTGGCTGCAAACTGTCGATGTGGACGGGGACCAAGTCCTCAACCTAGCAAATAACAGCATGACAGACAGCGGTGACAAATTGTCAATCATTCAGACCGGTGGGTCCAATGATGAATCTTATGCCGCTTTGGGCAAAAAACAATTGGCCGAACTTTGGAAAAGCGTAGCTGCCACAGAGAACGAACGTGAGGGAGTCCGAAAGCATGCGGAGGCAGAGCGGCAACAGCGAAAAGAGTCATATATAAAGGACCACTTCACTGACTTGGTAAAGGCATCCCAAGTGCGAGCACTAAAAATACACCCAGATTTGGCCGTCGCAGGAAGTGACTTCAACAAAAAATTCGTAGCTCAGTACACTGAGATGGAGGCGAAGAAAGACCCTTTGTTAAGTGACCCATTTTGGCCGGAACGAATCGCGGGCGACACTCCCCCAGAACTCGATATTCCGGCACCAGTGCCAGCATTGAGCGCAGCTTCACCGAGCGAAACGCCGCCAGTGGTGGCGGGATGGCGAACGCCGGTCCCTCCCTATCCAGTTCAGGCTCGTATGTCTCATGTCCAAGGCACGACAACCGTTCGTATTACAACCGATGCATCTGGCAACGTTTCCATTTGCGTGATCGTAAAATCAGCGGGCAGCTCGATTCTCGACAGCAGCACGCAAGGCTACGTGATTCATAATTGGAAGGGGCCACCCAATTCTTCCCACGACACCACTTTCGACTATCGTCTTCAATAGCCCGAGCGCCCGCCTGCGAGGTTACGATCAATGACAGAGGATTATTTGAACCTGCACTGTCTTGATGCGCATTGGTGAGGAGGCATCGAAACATTCTCGGCCCAAACTTGGGTGACTGCTAGTTGTGGTTGTAGCGGAAGAGTTTATCCATATGCGCAGCTCTCCTTAAAAAAGAAAAGGACAGGCATGGTGCCTGTCCTTCTCAATGATCGGTGTATCGAACGACAAGCCGTTTACACCGTCGCGCCGGTCTCGGCCGGTTGAGCCTCGGCCTGCATCGCCTGGTCGCGGTCCTTCATCGCCGCGCGGCGGCTGAATTTCACGCGGCCCTTTTCGTCGACGCCGATGCACTTGACGGGGATGCGGTCGCCGACCTTCACCACGTCCTCGGTGCGCTTGACGCGGAAGTCCGCCAATTCGCTGATGTGTACGAGTCCTTCCTTGCCGGGAAGGGCTTCCACGAAGCAGCCAAACTCCTTGATCGACACCACGCGCGCGTCGTACATCGAGCCGACCTCGATCTCCTTGGTCATGCCCAGGATGATTTCCCTCGCGCGTTCCATCGCCTCGCCGTTGTTCGAGTAGATGTTGATGGAGCCGTCGTCCTCGATGTTGATCTCGGCACCCGTCTCGGCCACGATGCCCTTGATCGTCTTGCCGCCGGGCCCGATGATGAGACCGATCTTGTCGGGGTTGATCTTGATCGTCTCGATGCGCGGGGCGTACTTGCTCATCTCCTTGCGCGGGCCGGAGATGGCGGCGTTCATCACGTCAAGCACCTTGAGGCGTTTTTCCTTGGCGTCGCGGATGGCGGCGGCCATCAACTCGTGCGTGATGCCCGGCAGCTTCAGGTCGAGCTGGAACCCGGTGATGCCCTCGGTCGTGCCGCAGAGCTTGAAGTCCATGTCGCCGTAGTGATCCTCGCTGCCGATGATGTCGGAGAGGAGGGTGTGGCGCTTGAGCGTCTTGCCGTCGTCCTCGAACTCGGTGACGAGGCCGACGCTGATGCCCGCGACCGGGGCCTTGAGCGGCACGCCGGCGTCCAGCAGGCTCAGCACGCCCGCGCAAACGCTGGCCATGCTCGTCGAGCCGTTGGATTCCATGACCTCGCTGACCACGCGGATCGCGTAGGGGAACTCGCTCTGCGGCGGGACCACCGCAGCAATCGAACGCTCCGCCAGCGCCCCGTGGCCGATCTCGCGGCGGCTCGTGCTGCCGGTGCGGCCCGTCTCGCCCACGCTGAACGGCGGGAAATTATAATGCAGGATGAAGTGCTTGCTCGAAGGCCCGCCGGTGTAGCCGTCGAAATCCTGCGATTCCTGGCCGGAGGCGAGGGTGGTCAGGCAAAGCGCCTGCGTCTCGCCGCGTTGGAACAATCCGGAGCCGTGCGCGCGGGGCAGGAGGCCGACCTCGGCGCTCAGCGGGCGGATTTCCATGTAGCCGCGGCCATCGACGCGCTTCTGCTTGTCGAGGATCGACACGCGGAAAGCTTTCTTCTGGATGTACTCGAACGCCTGCGAAACCTCGAAGGACGCGGCGTCGGGATACTTGGCGAGGATCGCCTGCTTGACCTCGTCCTTGAGCGCGCCGACGGCCTTGCCGCGCGCGGTCTTGGTGGGGTTGTAGATGGCGGCCTCAATGCGGTCGCCGGCCACCTGGTAGGCGATTTCCTGCAATTCGGGGCGCACGGAGAACAGTGTCACTTGGCGCTTGGGCTTGCCGGCGGCCTTGGCGAGATCGTTGATGACGGTCACAATCGCGGCGACCTGTTTCTGCGCGAAGGCCAGTGCTTCGATGAACGTCTCTTCAGGCATTTCCAGCGCCTCGCCCTCGATCATGATGATCTCGTCCGCCGTGCCGGCGAACACGAGGTCCAGGTCGGTGAATTCACGCTCGGCGTGGGTCGGGTTGGCGACGAATTCGCCGTTGATCCGCCCGACGCGCACCGCGCCGATGGGACCACCGAACGGAATGTCGGACACCGCGAGGGCCGCCGACGCGCCGTTGATGCAGAGGATGTCGGGGTCGTTCTCGCCGTCCGCGCTCAGCAGCGTGGCGATAATCTGGGTGTCGTACAGATACCCCTTCGGGAACAACGGGCGCAATGGCCGGTCGGTCATGCGGCAGGTGAGAATTTCCTTTTCGCTCGGGCGACCCTCGCGCTTGAAGTAACCGCCGGGGATCCTGCCCACGGCGGCGGCTTTTTCGCGGTATTCGACCGTGAGCGGGAACCAGTCCTGGCCCTCTTTGACGGAGGTCGCGCTAACGGCGCTGACCAGCAGGATCGTCTCGCCGTAGCGGACGGTGACGGCACCGTCGGCCAGACGCGCGAGTTTGCCGGTTTCGATGGTGATGGGATGGGCACCGACGGGTGCCGTGACGGAATGCAACATGTTCTGAGTTGGACTAATGGAAACGACAGCGGAACCGCGATGGCGGCCGGTCTTTTCCTTAACTCGTAGGCTTCAGTCTTCCTGCTCGGGCCGCCCGGTGAAGTGGGGACGGCAACCGAAGACTGAAGCCTAAGATTAAGGGGATCGAACCGGGCAAAGCGCCCGCTGACAGGTGTTTGTTTAAACGGCGGAGCCAGGGAACCGGTCCGCCATGGAACGCACACCATCACCCGAAAACCCGCCCGATGCAAAAAATAAGAAGGCGGCGTTGGAAAACGCCGCCTTCGCCCGGAAAAAACTGGCTTCGGGAAGAATTACTTACGCAGACCGAGCGCGCCGATGACCTTCTTGTAACGGTCGTTGGCGGTGTGGTCGAGATAGTCGAGCAGGCTGCGGCGGCGGGCGACCATCTTGAGTAGGCCGCGACGTGACGCGTGGTCCTTGACGTGGGTCTTGAGGTGGTCGGTCAACTCGTTGATGCGCCGGGTCAGGAGCGCGACCTGAACGTCGGCGCTGCCGGTGTCTTTTTCGTGAAGCTGCAAGTCTTTGATCTCGGCGGTGTCGGTTGTGGCCATGGGATGAGGTAGGTTCGAGTAGATCCAGAAATCGCCCTGCGTTGGTGATCGGACGCTCCAAATAAACCGGGCTGCCAAGAAAGCGCGGAATCTGCGGACTTGCAAAGCCTTTTTTGCGGGCGGACGCTGCCGTCGGCTTATGCAAACCACGTCTCCCCTCACGGTCGGTTCCACGCAGGATTCACCCGGCGCGCGGCTGTGGGCGGCGGTGGAAGCCGAACGCCCCTTGCAAATCGTCGGGGCCGTCAACGCCTACAGCGCGATCCTGGCGGCATCCGCCGGTTTCCGCGCGCTGTACCTTTCGGGCAGCGGGGTCGCGTGCGCGTCGTACGGCTGGCCGGACCTCGGCATGACCACGCTCAACGACGTGCTGGAAGACGTGCGCCGGGTCAGCGCCGCGACGGACCGGCCGTTGCTGGTCGATGCCGACACGGGCTGGGGGAATGCATTTGGCGTAGCGCGCACCGTCCGTGACATGATCCGCGCCGGCGCGGCGGGCATCCATCTGGAAGATCAGGTCGCCGCCAAGCGTTGCGGGCACCGGCCCAACAAAGAACTCGTGAGCGCCGACGAGATGTGCGACCGGATCAAGGCCGCCACGGATGGCCGGACGGACGCCGATTTCGTGTTGATGGCGCGTACGGACGCCGCCGCGAATGAAGGCACCGACGCCGCCATCGAACGCGCGTGCCGCTACCGCGAGGCCGGAGCGGACATGATTTTCGCCGAGGCGATCACGACGCTGGAGGATTACGGGAAATTCACCAAAGCGGTCGGCGTGCCGGTATTGGCGAACATCACGGAATTTGGCAAGACGCCGATGTTCACGACCGACGAACTGGCCGGCGCGGGCGTGCGGCTGGTGTTGTACCCGCTCAGCGCCTTCCGCGCGATGAACGCCGCCGCGCTGGAAGTCTTCCGCGCGATCCGCCGCGACGGGACGCAAACCGCCGTGCTGCCGACCATGCAGACGCGCGCGGAACTATACGAATTCTTGAACTACCACGCGTACGAAGAGCGGATCGATTCTCTCCGCAAAGGCGAGTGACCGGCATCGGATCGGAGGTTTGATGCGCCATCTTCTCCAATGTCATCCGTTTGCGGTGCGGGCGCATTTCGAGTGGACGCTGGTGCTCACGTTTGCATTGCCCGCCGCCACCTTGCGCCCCTTGCTGCCGCCGGGCCTGACGCTCGACGAATACGACGGCCGGGGCTTCGTGGCCGTCGCACTGGTGCAAACCCGCCGCCTGCGTCCGGCGGGATGGCCGGCGTCGCTCGGTCACGATTTTTTCCTCTCCGGCTACCGGATCTTCACCCGCTACCGGACCGCCGCCGGACGGACCCTGCGAGGGTTGCGCATCCTGCGTTCGGATACCGACCGGCGGCGCATGGTGCTCGCGGGCAATTTACTCACGCACTACGGCTATCGTTTCGCGCGGATCGTGCAGCGGCGGACGGGCGACCTCCTCCGGTTGGAGATTCGCGCGCCCGGGGGCGAGGCCGATCTGAAACTGACGGCCGACCTGAGCGAGGACCCGGCCCGTTCGTTGCCGCCCGGTTCGCCTTTCCCCGACTGGCACACGGCACGGCGGTACGCGGGGCCGCTGCCTTACACCTTTGACTACGAACCGGAGACGCATTCCATCATCCGGATCGAAGGCATACGGCAGGAATGGCATCCGCGACCGGTCTCGGTGCGGGTCGAGCAGGCCACGTTTTTCAAGCACGGAACGTTCGCCGTCCACGATGCTCCGCAACCGGTGTTGGCAAGCGCCTTCTTCGTGGAGAACATCCCGTATCTTTGGCGACGCGGCATCCGGGAACGCCTGCCGGAGCCGGTTCCGGTCGACCGAATGCCGGTGCGCGGGCGCTGGCAGGGGGTGTCGAACATCGTGCGGTTCAACTGGCCGTTCTACGCCGTGGCGGCGGGCGTGGCCGCGACGGCGCTCGCGGCGGCGGGGCGTTTGCGGCGGCCGTGGTGGTTGCGCGCCGCGCTCTCGCTCGGTTCGGGTGGCGCGCTGTTTTATCTCGGCGGTTCGCTGGCGGTGTCGTGGTGGATTTACGACCGGTCGCCGCTTTACAAATGGACGTGGCTGCGGCGGACGGTCGCTGGCAGTCCGCGCCGGATCGTGAATGTTCACAGCGGGTTCGACGAGTCCAGCGAGGCCGTGCGCGCTCTGTTCCCCGAGGCCGAACTGACCGTGCTGGATTTTTACGACCCGGCGCAGCAGACGGAACGGTCCATCGCGCGGGCCAGGGCGGCCTATCCGCCGTCGATCCCCCCGCGCGAGGTGCGGTCGCATGATTTCGGCCTGCCGGGTGCGAGCGCGGACCTAGTGCTGCTGATCCTCGCCGCGCACGAGGTCCGCACGGCTGCGGGACGCGACCGACTCTTCGCCGAGGCCGCGCGCATCTTGCGGCCCGGCGGGCAGGCCATCCTCGTCGAGCACGGGCGCGACGCGGCCAATTTCCTCGCGTTCGGCCCGGGCTTCCTGCATTTTTTCGCTCCGGCGGAGTGGCGGCGGGCGGCGCGGGCGGCTGGCCTGAAACTGGCAGGGGAAACGAGGATCACGCCTTTCGTGCGAGTGTTCAATCTGCGGCGTTGATGCGTCGTGTCACCCTAAAATGTCCACCACGGCGATCCTCGAAACGTGCCTGCGCGCGGCGGGCGGATCGATGCTCGCCTTGAGCCTGCTGCACTTCGAGTTTCCGAGGCGGTTTCGCTGGCGCGAGGAACTGGCGGCGATCTCCCTGCTCAACCGCGAGATTTTCTACGTGCACACGTTTTTCGTGTGCCTGACGGTGGCGGGGATGGGCCTGCTTTGCTCGGCGGACCCGC
>CALMVM010000206.1:16482-17548 GCA_937873255.1 uncultured Verrucomicrobiota bacterium
GATCGAACCCACCCGCCCCGGACGCTGGATCGCGGCGGGTGGTGCCGTGTTCTGGGCGGCGCGGCTGTACATCCAATTTTTCACCTATTCCAGCAGCCATTGGAGGGGAAGGCGCTTCGAGAGCGCGGTACACGTCGCCTTCAGTCTGCTGTGGACGTTTTACACGGCCGTGTTCGGCGCGTGCGCGGCGGGTCAGTTCGGATGGCTGTCGATGTGAAAGGGTTCGCGTGGTTCTGCAGGTTGTTGGAAGACGGATTTCGCGCTCTACTTCTCTCAGACCAAACAGCCTATGAGCGACTCCCCCAAACCCAGCAAAACCGGCGGCCTCGCCGGGGTCAACGCCGGCGAAACGGCCATCTGCACCGTCGGCAAGGAGGGCTACGGCCTTTCCTATCGCGGCTACACCATCGAGGACCTCGCCGCCAAGGCCGGGTTCGAGGAAGTCGCGTACCTGCTGCTCTACGGCCACCTGCCGACCCGCGCGCAGTTGACCGAGTACCGCTCGCTGCTTGCACGGATGCGCGGCCTGCCTGACGCGCTCAAGACCACCCTCGAACTCCTCCCCGCCGATGCTCACCCGATGGACGTGCTCCGCACCGGCTGTTCAATCCTCGGCTGTCTGGAACCCGAAACCGGGTTGACCCGCGACAGCGCCCTCGCCGCCGGCAACCGGCTCATCGCGGCGTTCCCGTCGATGCTGTTGTATTGGTATCACTTCACGAAGAACGGCCGGCGCATCGAGACTCAGACCGACGATCCCAACATCGCCGCGCATTTCCTCCACCTGCTCCACGGCAAGCCCGCATCGGAGTCGCACGTCCGCGCGATGGACGTTTCGCTCGTGCTCTACGCGGAGCACGAGTTCAACGCCTCGACGTTCACCGTGCGCGTCATCACGTCCACCCTCGCTGATTTCCACAGCGCCATCGTCGGCGGCATCGGGGCGTTGCGCGGGCCTCTGCACGGCGGGGCCAACGAGGCCGCGATGGAATTGATCGAGCTTTACCAAACGCCCGACGAGGCGGAGAAGGGGCTCCTCGAAAAGCTGGCGAAGAAGGAACTCATC
>CALMVM010000206.1:17558-17841 GCA_937873255.1 uncultured Verrucomicrobiota bacterium
GCCACCGCGTTTACAAAAAGGCGGACCCGCGTTCGGCCATCATCCAGGAGGAATCGCGCAAACTCGCGGCGGCGGCGAACGACCGCGTTATCTACCCGGTCAGCGAACGCATCGACGCCGTCATGCGGCGCGAAAAGGGGATGTTCACCAACCTCGATTTCTACAGCGCTTCGGCGTACCGGTTCCTGGGCGTGCCGACACCGATGTTCACGCCGATCTTCGTGATCTCGCGCATCAGCGGCTGGACCGCGCACGCCATCGAGCAGCGCGAACGCAACCGACT
>CALMVM010000206.1:17923-19531 GCA_937873255.1 uncultured Verrucomicrobiota bacterium
GCGGGAGTTCGTCGAGATTGACCGGAGAGGCTAATTCATCCCGCGATCCCCCAAAAACCTTGAGCATGCACGACCTCACCGATGCCTCCCGCCCGCCCTTCGACGACCTGCTCGCGCAGATCGCCGATTACACCCTCGACACCGCCTGCGCGTCGGGCAGTGCCGAAGCCCTCGACACCGCCCGGTTGTGCCTCATGGACACGCTCGGCTGCGGACTGCTCGCGCTGAGTTATCCGGCCTGCACGAAGTAGCTTGGCCCCGTCGTCCCCGGGGCGACCCTCCCGGGGGTTGGCGCGCGCGTGCCGGGCACTTCCTTTGAACTCGACCCGGTCCAGGCCGCGTTCAACATCGGCGCGGCGGTGCGCTGGCTCGACTTCAACGACACCTGGCTCGCCGCCGAGTGGGGCCATCCCTCCGACAACCTCGGGGCGATCCTCGCCGTGGCCGATTACCTCTCGCGCCGGGGCGAGCCGCTCACGATGCGCGACGTGCTCGTGGCGATGATCCAGGCGCACGAAATCCAGGGCGTTCTCGCGCTGGAAAACAGTTTCAATCGCGTCGGCCTCGATCATGTCCTGCTCGTGCGAATTGCCTCGACCGCCGTGGCGACCCGACTGCTCGGCGGCACGCGCGACGACTTGTTAAACGCCCTTTCCAACGCCTGGATCGACGGCGGCGCGCTGCGCACCTACCGGCATGCCCCCAACACGGGTTCGCGCAAAAGCTGGGCCGCCGGCGACGCGACGAGTCGCGCGGTACGTCATGCGTTTTTCGCGCTGAAGGGTGAGATGGGCTATCCGAGCGCGCTGACGGCGGCGCGGTGGGGGTTCCAGGACGTGCTGTTCAAGGGCAACCCGTTGCGGATACCCGCGCAAGGGTTGGGCACGTACGTGATGGAACACGTGCTCTTCAAGATTTCGTTCCCGGCGGAATTCCACGCGCAGACGGCGGTGGAAGCGGCGGTCACGCTCCACCCGCAGGTCGCCGGCCGGCTGCCGGAGGTCGCGCGCATCGTCATCGAAACCCAGGAAAGCGGCAAGCGCATCATCGACAAAACCGGCCCGCTCGCCAATCCCGCCGACCGTGACCATTGCATCCAGTACATGACCGCCGTCGGCCTGCTCAAAGGCACGCTCACGGCGGAGGATTACGAGGACGACATGGCGGCCGACCCGCGTTTGGACCACCTGCGCGACCGGATGGAAGTCGTCGAGAACACCGACTACACCCGCGATTACCTCGATCCGCAGAAACGTTCCATCGGCAACGCCGTGAAGGTGTTCTTCGCCGACGGCAGCGCGACGGAGCGCGTGGCGGTCGAATATCCCATCGGCCACCGCCGCCGTCGCGCGGAGGGCATCCCGATCCTGATCGAGAAGTTCGAGCGCAACCTGCGCACGCGGTTGTCCGTGCGCCAGTCCGAGAGCGTGTCCGCGTTGTGCGCCGACGCCGCGCGGCTCGGCGAGACGCCGGTCCGCCGCTTCATGGAATGGTTCGTCGTGTGAGCGAGCCTACTTCGTGATGATCTGGTTCGTCCCGAAATTGTAGAAATAACGCGGGTTGCTGGTGTAGTGACCCGGGTTGTTCTCGTCGGGAAAATAGTAGAGG
>CALMVM010000207.1 GCA_937873255.1 uncultured Verrucomicrobiota bacterium
GAATACCTCCTCGTCGGCAACGCCGGCAAAACCCACGAGAGCCTCCTGCGCACGGAGGTCGACCCCGTCCAACTCCACACGGCGATGCTGCTGCTCGGCGTCAAGACCGGCGAACGCCGCCCCGGCGGCGCGCCCCCGGCGGCGATCAATCCCGAATACCTGCGCACGGCCCCCGCGCTCAAGGGTGACCCGGTCGTCATCCTCCTGCGTTGGACGGCCGACGGCAAGGAGGTGACCTGTCGCGCCGAGGAGTTGATCTACAACTTGGAAACCCGCGTGTCGGCCACGGTCGGCGAATGGACCTACAACGGGTCGATGTTCGACGAAAACCGCTTCCTCGCGCAGGAGGAGAAATCGTTCGTCGCGCTCGTGACCGACCCGGCGGCGCTCGTCAACAACCCGCGCCCCGGCCACGACGACGACCAGCGTTGGTCCGTAAACCCGAAAAAAGTGCCTCCCAAAGAAACGCCGGTGGAGGTAACCTTGGAACTCCGGCCCGCCGCGGCCCCGGCCGTCTCGCCCGCACCCTCCGGTTCCCCAACTCCGCCAAAACCATGAACATTCCCCATCTTCTCCGGCGTTCCGCGTGCGGCGCGGCGCTTCTGACCACCCTCGCTGCGCCGGCCGTCGTCCTCGCCCAGCAACAGCAACCCGACGGCACCGTGCGCCAGCCGGACGTTTCGCTGCGGCACGAGGTCGAACACGCCATCGACCAGGGACTCGCCTGGCTGCGGACTCAGCAGCGGCCGGAAGGGTTTTGGTCGAACCCGGATTTCCCCGCGCTGACCGCCCTCGTGCTGACGGCCTACGAAGGCGATCCATCCGTGAAAGATCGTTCGCTGGCCGCGCAGCCCGAGGGGGTGCGGCACGGGTACGACTGGCTCCTGACCTGCGCCAAGCCGGACGGCGGGATCTACAACAAAGGGCTGACGAACTACAACACCGCCATCTGCGTGACGGCGTTATTCGCCGCGCACGAGGCGCGTTTCGAGCCGGCGCTGGCGGCGGGGCGGCGGTTCGTGGCGAAGGGGCAAAACCACCTCGCGGGCGATCCGGCCGACGGGGGATTCGGCTACGATCCGGGCAGCGGCAAGGCGGACCTTTCCAACACGGTTTACGCGTTGGAGGCGCTGTACCACACCCGCGCGCTCGCGGCGAAACCCGAGGGCAAACCCGCCCCGGAGCAGGACCTCGACTGGCAGGCGGCGGTCGGGTTCTTGCAGCGTTGCCAGAACCTGCCCGAATACAACAAGGAACCCTGGGCAAGCGACGACGCGGCGAACAAGGGTGGGTTCGTTTATTTCCCGGGCCGGAGCACGGCCGGCATGACCGACCTGGGCAACGGCAAGCAGGCGTTGCGCTCGTACGGGACGATGACATACGCGGGGCTGCTGAGTTTCGTGTATGCCGACCTCAAGCACGACGACCCGCGCGTGACGGCGGCGTACGACTGGCTGCGGGTGAATTATTCGGTGGAGGAAAACCCGGGCATGGGGCAGTCGGGGTTGTATTATCATTTCAACCTCATGGCCAAGGCGCTGACGGCTTACGGCGTGGGCGACATCGGGTTGAAGGACGGCAAGAAGGCCAACTGGCGCGAAGAGGTGGCGAAGAAACTCATCGACCTGCAAAACAAGGACGGCTTCTGGCAGAACAACGCCAGCGGGCGGTGGTTTGAAAAAGACCCGGTGTTGGCGACGGCGTATTCGCTGATCGCGTTGGAGTTGATCGACCGGGGACTTTGAGGGGGCTCCCACGCCGCAGGCGTTCCAAAACAAGGTAGGGATGGCTCTCCGAGCCGTCCGTGGATTTTCGGTGAGACACATCGTGCGCACGAAGCGCATCCAGGCAAAGCTACGGACGGCTCGGAGAGCCATCCCTACCTTGGTTGGACGGTGCCGTTCCCCTCATCGAAATAATCCACGCCGCCGAAGCGCGTCACTTGTAGATATTGTGACCATCGCGTCTTTTCGCTTTCGGCCTGCGTTTCGAGCCGGTTTGTAATCGGAGCGGTTGGGGCCGGCGGGCTGTCCATTTCGTTCAGGCTCTCGACAAGGACGCGGCCGTCCATCTTCGGCGCGTCCTTCAGGCCGAGCAGGTGGGCAATCGTCGGCGCAAGATCGACGTTGCCGCTCGGCAATTCGTCCCGCCAACCCGTACGGAAATCCGGCCCGGTGGCGACGAGCGTATTGTGCAGGTCGTAGCGGCTGAGCGAGGCGTGCGTTCCCTGGCCGGGTTTGCGGCTGCCGTCGCTGACCACCGCGCCGGGGAAACCGGTGGCGTTTTTATCGTCGTTCCAGCGCAGGGCGACGGCGATGTCCGGGGCGTCGGGCGAGTCGATGTGGCCGTCCTTGAGCGCGAACGTGCCCGGCAGCGCCTCGCGCGTGAAGATCACCCCGGCGAAGTCGCTGCCTTGCAGGAATTCCACCAGCCGCCGGACCGTGTCCGGGTCGTGTTCCGCGACGTGCAGAAACACGGTGCCGCCCAACCCGTTGATGAGTACCTCTCCGCGCTGGGGCGGCACTTTGTATTCGCGCCCGGCGTGGAAACCGGCGTCGGTCAGCGCTTTTGAAAAATCCACGCTCCGGCCGATGGTCGAGAACCCGTGGTCGGACACGACGAGCACATCTGTCGAGGCTCGGAGGTGTTGACGGTCGAGTTCGGCGAGCACGTCGGCGAGCCGCGCATCGACGCTCGCCAGCGCGCGCCGGGCCTGCGGGGTGTCGGGACCGAATTGGTGTTGCGTGTAGTCAGGGTCGCTCATCCAGAGCAGGGTGAATGACGGCGGGCCCGACGGCGACATCGGCCAGAGCTGTTCCGTCAATGCTCTCGTCGTCCACCCGTCCTGGTCGGTGTTGGGAAAGTGGATTTCCTTGGGGAAGGGGCCGCCGAGATTATCGCCGAGCATTTCCGCGATTTTCGGCGGGAGGGTTTGGCCCTCGAATAAAACCTGTGGGGTATCGATGCTGAGGTGATCTTCTTTGGTCAGTTCCCGGGCGGCGCGGTCCAGCAGCACGACGACGCGCTTGGTGCCGGCGACGACCGTGCGATGGCCCGCGCGTTGCAACAGCTCGGGCAGGGTGGGGACGCGAAGGTAGTGGCCGCCGGTCAATTCGTCGCCCTTGCGGATGGCGGCGAGGTCTTCCATCGCAATCGTCTTGAGCGGCTCGATGGCCGGGCGGTATTCGCGGTTGGCGATGAGGCCGCTGTGGCCGGGGTAGCAGCCGGTCATCATCGCGGTGCCGTTCACCTCGGTGGAGGTCGGGTAGATCGAATGATGGCGGGCGAAGAAGACGCCGTCGCGCGCGAGTTTGGCGAGGGTGGGCGTCGTCTCGTCGCTGATCGAATCCGGGCGCAATCCGTCCCAGACCACGAGCACGACGCGGCGCGGCGCGGCAGGTTCCTCCGCCCGCGCCGGGGCGGAAAACGCGGATAGACACGACGCGGCAACCGCCGCCAGGACAGGGAATTTCAGAAGATTCATGCGGAG
Organism: uncultured Verrucomicrobiota bacterium; assembly: GCA_937873255.1. GTDB lineage: Bacteria > Verrucomicrobiota > Verrucomicrobiia > Chthoniobacterales > SZAS-18 > CAHJWO01. The sequence continues at coordinate 3,491 of CALMVM010000207.1, forward strand.
AGTGGTTTGCTTTGGGCGATCAGTATTCGTACGATGGCTTCATTCCTTGAGCCAACACGTATGAGCAACAGAACCGTATCGCTATCGTTTCTCGCCGTCCTGTCCTTTTGCCTTCTCGCCGGTGCGCGCACCGCCCCGGCGCAGACGGCCGAACCGAAAACCGTGATGGATTATTATTTGCTGCTGACCAAAGAGGAGCTGCCATGGCTGGAGGCCACGAAGAAATCGAGGAAGGAATTGGTCAAGGTCCAGGACATGGCCAACGGCTATCTGGAACTGAGCGACAAAGATTTGCAGGGCGTCACACAGATCGCCCTGTTCCGCAAAAAGGATCATGCGGCATTGATCGGCGTGTCGGAAACCGAAGAGACGGTGGCATGGAATGGCAGCGTGAAGTTCTGGCGATACCGGGACGGCAAATGGAGCGACGTGACCGGCGAGGTGTGGCCGACGGTGGCCGATAAGGAGATTCTGGCCGCCTACGACCGGACCAAAACGAAGCAGGACGAAAAGCGTTCGTTGGAGCAAATGCCGTCAATCTACTACGAACTGCCGAAGAAGGGCACGACGGTGGAATTGCGTTGCGGGGAAGACTCGGATTCGCAGAAGAAAGTGTTGCTGCGCTTCGCGTGGGACGGGGCGCACTTCACGAAGCAGGCCAAGTGAGTCGGCTGCGGCAGGCGGGCTCACCGTCCGCCGCGACGCGTCATTCCGTGATGATGTCCTTGTACGTGCCGCCCGCCGGGATCATCGGCAAGACGTGCTCGGTGTAGGGCGTCATCACGTCGAGGACGTAGACTTCCTCCGACGCCAGCATGCGCTCCATCGCCGCGCGCAGGTCTTTCTTGCGAGTGACTCGCTCGCACCGCACGCCGAAGCCCTCGCAGATCTTGACGTAATCGGGATAGATCACGCCGGGCTGCTTCGGATCGGACAGGACGGTGTGGCCGCGGTTGCTCTTGTAGAAACGGTCTTCCCATTGCACGACCATGCCGAGGTGCTGGTTGTTGAGGATGATCGCCTTGGCCGCGATGCCCTCGACCTTCGCGCAGGCGAGTTCCTGCACGTTCATGAGGAACGAGCCGTCGCCGTCGATATCGACCACCTGCCGCTCGGGACAGGCGACCTTCGCCCCCATCGCCGCCGGGAATCCGAACCCCATTGCGCCGAGCCCCGCCGACGTGATGAACGAGCGCGGCCGGATGTAATCGTAAAATTGCCCCGCCCACATCTGGTGCTGACCGACGCCTGTCGTGACGATGGCCTCACCGCGCGTCAGTTCATTCAAGAGCTGGATCGCGTACTGCGGCTGGACGAGGTCGCCGGCCTCCTTGAAGCGCAACGGGTATCTCGTCTTCCACTCCTGGATTTCGGCGTACCACTCGGGATAACGGCCGTGCTTGCCTTCGGTCACCCGCTCCCAGCCGGCCTGGGCAAGCAATTCGTTGAGTCGGTGGAGGGTCACCTTCACGTCCGCGATGATCGGCAGCTTGATGACCTTGTTCTTGTTGATCTCGCTGGCGTCGATGTCGACGTGGACAATCGTGCCGTGCTTGGCGAATTCCTCGACCTTGCCGGTCACGCGGTCGTCGAAGCGCACGCCCATGGCCAGGAGCACGTCGGATTCGTTGACGGCGTTGTTGGCGTAGACGGTGCCGTGCATGCCGAGCCACTTGAGGGAGAGCGGGTGGTTCTCGGGGAAACAGCCGATGCCCATGAGCGTCGTCGCCACGGGGATCTGCGTGCGCTCGACGAACTCCATCAACTCGCCCGCCGCGCCGGAGGAAATGATGCCGCCGCCGACGTAGAGCATCGGTTTTTTCGCGCCCCCGATCAGGCCGATGAGTTCGTTGAGCGCCAACTCGTCGGGAGTGGGCTCGGCCACATCGTAGCCGCGCAGGCTGACGCGCGTGGGGTAGATCGGCTGCGCCTTTTGCTGCTGGATGTTCTTGGGCAGATCGATGAGCACCGGCCCGGGCCGGCCGCTCTGCGCGATGTGGAACGCCTCCTTCACGATGCGCGGGATGTCGTTGATATCCCACACGAGGTAGGAGTGCTTGACGACCGGCAGCGTCATACCGAACACGTCCGTTTCCTGGAACGCCCCGCGCCCGATCATCCACTGGGGCACCTGGCCCGTGATGGCGACGAGCGGCACGCTGTCCATGTAGGCGTCGGCGATGCCGGAAAGCAGGTTCGTGGCCCCCGGCCCGCTGGTGGCCATGCAGACGCCGGCGCGCCCCGTCGCGCGGGCATAACCTTCCGCCGCGAAGACGCCGCCCTGTTCGTGGCGGGGCAGGATCGTGCGGATCATGGAGGATTTGGTGAGCGCTTGGTGGATGGGCATGCTCGCCCCGCCGGGGTAGGCGAAGATCGTGTCCACGCCCTCGCGCTCCAGGCAGGCCACGAGAATCTCCGCGCCGTCCATGACGGGGCCGCGT
>CALMVM010000208.1 GCA_937873255.1 uncultured Verrucomicrobiota bacterium
CCGTTGCTGATCGGTCCGCCGCGTGGCAACAGCGGCGACGCCTGCCCCGCCGGCCGCTCCGACAACCGGCGGCGCGGTTTCACCTCCCGCCACGACCTTCCGGCCCGCGCCCGTGCTCGATCCGCCGGAACTGCGCAAGCGGCTGCGTCGCTGGCGGGCGTTTTCGCTGTTGGGTATCCTCGCCTCTGCGACGGCGACCTATTTTGCGATGACATATCTCCGGCCATCGGCGGGCAACGCCGCTTCGCCGGGTAAAACGTCATCCACCCCTGCCGGTGCGTGGAGCGACGCCGCGCTCCAACAACTCGATCAGGCGCTGGCCGCCGATCAGGCCGGCGACGCCCGGGGTGCGTTGCGGATCGCTTCGGCCCTCCTGACGCCCGGCGCGCCGCCGCCGCCCGGGCTCGATCTCTATCTTGCCAGTCTGCACAGCCGGCTCGAACGCAACTACGACGCCGAGGCCGATCTCCTGCGTCTGAACGTTTCCGCCCCGCCGGCGGAAGCGGCTTTGATCAACGAGCGGCTGGCGTTCAACTTCTCACGGACCCGCGATTTCGAGAAGGCGAGCGAGCATTACAAAGACGCGAGCCGGCAGGACCCGTTTTCCGCGACGTTGTACTACCGTTGGGGAGAGGCCGCGCGGCACCTCGGCCATTTCTCGGACGCGCGCGCCATTTTCCGCCGCGCCCTTGACCGCGTCCCGACCGGGCAGCCTGAACACGAGAGCCTGCGCGAGTGCATCGGCCTGAAGGCGCGTCTCTGCGCCGTGGAGGAAGGACAGGACGAGAAATTCCAGGCCGAACTCGCCGAGCGTCTGAAGGAACCCGTGCCTTCGGGCTATTGGCTGCTGACCGCCGCCGCCAGCGCGTTGCAACACAAAAACCTGCCGGAAGCAGCCGGTTTCCTCGGCCGCGCGCGCGACGCCCTGGGAAAAGAGCAATTCGACGAGCTGCTCAACGATTATTTCTTCCGCGCGTATGCCGACCGCAAGGAACTGGCCGACTTCTTCCCTTCCGACCCGGCCGCCCGCCGCGCGAAGCTGCTGCCGACGATGACCTACTCGATTGAGCCTTGAGCTACCCCGTGCCGTTTCCGTTGGCGGAAGGCACGACCTTCTCCAGCCGGTCGGCCGACACCCAGCCGCGCGACCCGTCGGCGAGTTGGACGTAAACCCATGCGCCCTGTTCGGAGAGGACGGACACTTCCCCACCGGCTGACAGGGTAAGCACGGCCTTGGAATTGTCAGCCGGGGAATAAAGGGCGCGCGTATCGTCGGCGAGCACCACCGCGCGGTTCGGGTTCTTCGCGCCGCCGTTCAGGAGGACGAGCGCCCAGACCGACGCCGCGCAAACGGCCGCCCCGGAAATTCCCGCCGCGAGGGTCAGTCCACGCGAACGCCGCCGGAACACCGCCGCCCCCCATCCGACCACGGCGAGCCAGCCGCCGGCCGCCGCCAGCCAAGTCCAACCGTCCACGTCGAGCCACCCGGCGAAACCGCCGCTCCCGGGCAACGTCGGCGCGGGCGTCCGGCCGCGCACGAACGTGAGGTTCGCCGCCGCCTCCGCGTGCGTGGGTTCCAGGAGGAGGGCGCGTTGGTAATTGAGGATCGCGCGCCCCCGGTCGCCGAGCCGGTAGTACGCGTTGGCGAGGTTGTAGAACGCGTTGGCGGTGAAATGTCCGCGTTGGGCTTCCGACTCGTAGGCCGCCGCCGCCTCTGAGAATTTGCCGTCCGAATAGAGCGCGTTGCCGCGCGCGAACCCGTCGGCGTCCGCCGCCCCGAGCGGACCGAGACAGGCGACCGCCACGAACAGCAAAACGAGCAGGAAGATTCGCATGGGACGGTGCGGCGGAATGGTCAGCTCCGACCAATGGTTTCCAACGTGGCGAGCACATCGCGGCGCTCGGCAGCTGGCACGGGCGACTCGGCAGCCGCCGCGCCGCTGTAGGCGAGTTCCTCGTGGCGCTCGAAAATCTCCTGCACCGACCCGGCCACCTTCGGATCGAGCCCCTTCGCCCGCGCAATTTCCGCCGCCGACAGGCTCGCGTTTTCCGCGCCGACGCGCAAGTGACCCAGCCGGGTCGCCGCCTTGTAAAACTCCCGCCGCCCCGTGTCTTCACGACGCAGGGCGCGCTGCTGATCTCCCTGTTGCCGCGCCAGCCGGGCGGCACGACGGTTCGCCTCGTCGGCACGGCGCGTCCGCCAGCCCATCGTTCCCCCCAACGCCAGCACGGCGGCCAGAATCCCGCCCTGCACGACCCAAAATCCGGTCTGACGGTAGATCGGCAGGAACGCCGCTTTACCACGTTCCTGCCCCGCGTCGGCGCGGATGTAGAGGATATCCTCCGGCGCGCGGTGCGGCGTGGGCATGGGCGTCGGCGTCGGCCCGGGGGCGGGCGTCCCGACGGCGGAAGCGACGGGCGCGGGAATGGGCGTGGCGAGGTTGCGCCCCTCGATCTTCACTGGCAGTGGCAGGGTGTCCACGGTGACGTACTTGCCCGTGGCCGGGTCGAGATAATTGAAATGATAGGACGGCAGCGTGGTGCGCGGCCCCTCGGCGATGACCACCTGCTCGACGGTCTGCACGCCGCTCAGGCCCACCTCGTCGTCGGCCTTGAACTTGGCGGTCGGCGGATACGTCCGCAATCCGGTGTCGTCGCTGAGCGTCGGCGGGGTGATCCGGTCAAAATTCCCCTGCCCGCTCAGGCGCAGGCGGATCGTCACCGGATCGCCGGTCTGTGCTTTGTTCGGCACGGCCTCGGCGGTGATTTTGAATTGCCCGATGGCTCCGGAAAAATGCGTCGGCTTGCCCGCCTCGGGCAGAGGCTTGATCTCCAGCGCGACGGGTTCGCTCTGTATCTTGACGTATTGAATCGGTCCCATGTTGTACGGGTCGAACCCCGGACCGAAAGGCATGTCGAAGGGATCGTTGGAAGTCCGCCGCCGCGAACCCGACGCGCGGGGCAGTTGCACCTTCGGCATGAGCGTCACCGGACCGACGGTCAGGAGTCCCAGCTTCAGTCCCGCGACGGCCGATTTGTACACGTCCACGTTGTAGCGGCCGTCCGGCGTGGACTGCCCCGCCCCCCGGGGCAGCGCGAACCTCTGCACGCTGAAGCCGTCCCCGCTCAGGATCGGGTCGGGATCGATGTTGCGCAACGCGTTGACGACGTAGCACGCGTGAACCTCCATCGGGACGCTCTCGCCGAGGTAGGCGATTTTTTTGGCGAGGATCAGTTCGGCGTAAACGCGCGCGTTCTGGCCCGACGTGCCGTTCCCTCCGCCTTGGCCGAGGACGGTCAGCGTGACGGGAAGCGTGCGCAACGCCCCGCTGTCGGTGCGCACCTCCTGGCCGGGGATCGTGTAGCGGCCGGGCTTGTTCGTCTCGACCGTGAAGACGTACGTCGTCGTGGTGGTCTGGGCGAAACCGTCGGGAGTGAGCGAATACTGCGTCGAGCTGCTCCGGCCCGCGTAGTTGATCGTCAACCCATCCACGGCCGGGGTGCGCGGCGGACCTTCGAGGTCACCGTTGGTGACGCTGATCTGGTACTGGGTCTGTTCGCCCGCGTCCACCGCCGAATCCGAAAGCGCCGCCGCGACGGAGGCATTCCCCCGCGCAGCCCGGACCGACGGCGCGGCAGCCAGCAGCAACGCCGCCGCGAGCATGCACAGGCGCATGCTTTTACCAATCTTTGACGGGAACATTGTCACGGTTGCGACGCTTGTTGGCGAGGGTGTTGAGCATGACGGAGGCGTCCTCGTGTTTGAGCGAATCGAGTAATGCGCGCGCCTGGTCGGCGCTCATCTTGCCGGGTTCGTCCGGGGCTGGTTTCACGGCGGGCTGGCCGTTGTCGCCTTTTTTGTCGGGCGGAGCGTGCGGATCGTTTTTCGGCTCGGGCTTGGACTGGAAATTGCCTTGCTGGCGGGGCTCGTTCTGGTTGGGAACGCTGTTCGGATCGGGCGCACCGTCCTGCGGACCACTCTGCGGATCGTGGTTACCCTGGCCGGGGTTACGTTGACCGTCCTGCGGTTTTTGTCCGCCTTTTTGTGGATTAGTTGGGTCCGGCTCACCGCCGGGCGCGGGGGATGACCCCGGCGAGGGTTTGGGCTGCTGCGAATCCGGCTTGGGCTGCTGGTTGGAACTGCCGTCCTGGGGTTGGTTGGCGTTGCCGGAGCCGTTCTGTTCCTGCGACGAACTGGAGCCGCCCTTATCC
>CALMVM010000209.1:0-330 GCA_937873255.1 uncultured Verrucomicrobiota bacterium
ACTCCAGCGCGCGGCGGCCCGGCTGCGGAATTTGCAGGCGGAAGTTCAAGAGTTTTACTGGAATTTCAAGGTGACGACCGACCTGCTCGAACTGCGCAACCTCGTCACGGTCGCGGCGTTGATCGTGGACAGCGCACTGCAGCGCAAGGAAAGCCGTGGATTGCACTACACGCTCGACTATCCGGGCACGGACGACGTTCACGGGAAGCGCGACACGCTGATGCGACGGTACTAGCCGTCCCGGTGGCAGCGAATCTGCTTGTAGTGAGGAACCGTGGCGGGTCATGCCATGATCTGCCAGGGGCTGTAGAGCCAACCGCTACCAGGGAA
>CALMVM010000209.1:340-1429 GCA_937873255.1 uncultured Verrucomicrobiota bacterium
GAAGACGATTCCCAATCGCTTCTCCCCCTGCCGTGCCGGTGTGATCGCGCTGCTGATCACGCTGACGGTAGCGGGAGTTGCGAATCTCCCGGCCCAGTCTCCCTACGCCAGCAGCGCTGATTTCGCCGAGCATGCGCGCATGCTCCGGGAGCACGAACTGCTGAAAGTCGAGCCGCAGGTGTTCGTTCCCTCGACGAATGCGGCCCCTGCCATGACGTACTCGGCGCCACGCTCGCTGTTTGCGTCCCGCTCGCCGTGGAAAGAGAACATCGTGACCACCGTGTTCTGGATCGGCGAGTTGCCGACCAAGAACAATCCCACCCCCAACCACGCCAGCAGTTGGGACCCGCAATGGGCTTTGAACTATGGAGGTTATGACGACCCCGATTCCACCCATCGCCGCGGGTATATCCCGGCGAGCTTCGTTCCGCGGCAGAATCCGTTCTACTGCGCGCTGCCATACAACGACGTGACGCGCGGGACCACCAAGCCGGAAGCGAAGGTCGTGATTCCGTGGTTCAAGCAAGCATTTCAGCAGGAAGGACATTCGGTGTGCAAGGATCATTGGGTAGCGATCCGGCACGGCAACCGGGTTTGCTACGCGCAGTGGTCGGATTGCGGACCGTTCCGCACGGATCATTACCAATACGTGTTTGGCGACGCGGTTCCGCTACCGAATCTCAACGGCGGCGCGGGATTGGACGTATCGCCAGCCGTGCGTGATGCGCTGGCGATGAACGCCACCCGCGACGTGTGCTCGTGGAAGTTCGTGGATGCCAGCGAGGTGCCGCCGGGACCGTGGCGGCAGTTTGGCGACAACAATATTTTTGCCAACCGCGCTCTGGGTAATCCGAACGCCGCCCGCGTGCAGAGCGGCGGCAGTGGTTCGTTGTTCGGGCGCTGATCGTTGGATAAACAAAAACGGCGGGCTTCCCGCCGGAGCGGAACGCCCGCCGTGGAACGACGGTAAGCCGAGTTCTGTCGACCCGTGCCTCCCTCGCGGAACACACGGACCGTGACGATCATTTATCTGGCAGCGCCCGCGAACGGGCGGCCACCTCCCGCTTGACGCGGGATGCGACTATAACC
>CALMVM010000209.1:1439-1974 GCA_937873255.1 uncultured Verrucomicrobiota bacterium
AACCGTTGCCGGTCCGGACGGGCAGGCAACCCGCCTCCTGTTCTGTCTTGCACCTCATGGGGTTTTTCGTGCCCCGGCGTTCGCACGCCGGGCGGTGAGCTTTTACCTCGCCTTTTCACCCTTACCCCGGAGTCGGCGAACCGACGCCCGGGGCGGTTTGTTTTCTGTGACACTTTCCGTCGCCAGCGACTTTCGCCGCTGACTCCCGCGTGTTGTACGCGGCATGATGCCTTGCGGTGTTCGGACTTTCCTCTGGCGGGACGGGTTCCATACAAGCCTCCCGGCCGCCAGCGATCATCAGTCTTTCCGGGGGCACCTTACGACAGGTGGCGCAGCGTTTGCCACAGAAATATGCCAACCATGGTGAGGTCGATGACCGCTTTGCCCAGCATCCCCGCCGTCGTGCCGAGCAGAGTGCCCCAGCCGACGCGCGTCGCCGGGCCGAGCGAACGGCCCGCTAGGATCACCTCCGCGCACAAAGCGCCGAGCACCGGGCCGAGAAACAAGCCCGCCGGGAAAAAGAACAATCCGACGA
>CALMVM010000210.1 GCA_937873255.1 uncultured Verrucomicrobiota bacterium
GTGCAGCGCCAAGTGCGGGAAGGCGACGTGTTGATCGCCAAACGGCAATGGGGCGCTTTCCACGCCACGGCGCTCGACCAGATCTTGCGGCGGCGATCCATCCGGACGCTGGTGTTCGCGGGGATTGCCACCAACTTCGGCGTGGAGTCGAGCGCACGGGCGGCCATGGACCTCGGCTATGGTCTGATCTTCGCCGAGGACGCCATGTCGAGCGTCAGCGAGGAAATGCACCGGTTCAGTGTCCTGACCCTTCTCCCGCGGATCGGTCGCGTGCGCAGTACCCACGACATCCTCGCTTTGTGCCAGCGGTGACCGAAGCGGTGCGGCATCGGAAGAAGGTCTCCAGGCTGCAATTTGCCTCGTCAAGAAACGTCTTTTGTCGTCCCAAGACCTTCTTCTTATCCGATCGTGTCAGCAACGGAGATCTTTCCAAGCAACGCTTTTCGAGATAACTCAAGCCGTGCCAGTTGAGAAGAACCGGGCGGCACAAGACAAAACCCCGGATACGCCCCGAGGGGTTCTCGACAAGGTCAGGCGTTCCCCGTCCGCCTTGCAGTTCCACGACTGAAAGCCTGCGGGGAACCAGCCCTGAATTGACCACGCTTGTGAGCCTGCTGCTACCTGTTCCCCAAAGGTTCAGGCTAACGGAGCTAGGTTCACCTTCAGCCATCTCAGCAAGTTAGCGGTAATACTCCGGTCGGCTGATATCTTCGATCAGGCCGGGCTGCTCCGGTGCCCAGCCGAGACGCTCCCGGGTCCGGGCGCTGGACGCCGGTCCGTTGCCCGCGACCCACACGGCCAGAGGGCCAAAGTGCCCGGCGGCCTCTTCGGGAGACATGGAGAGGACTGGCACGCCCAACTGCTCGCCGATGGCCTCGGCGATCTGCCGGAACGGCACGCCTTCGTCGGCCACCGCGTGGAAGGGGCCGCCCCGCGCGCCTTGCTCCAACGCGAGACGGTAGAGCCGCGCCGCGTCGAGCCGGTGCACCGAGGGCCAGAGGTTCTGCCCATCGCCGACGTAAGCGGAGACACCTTTCTCCCGAGCGACGCCCGCCAGCATCGGCACGAAGCCGTGCCGCTCGCCGACGCCGTGCACCGAGCGGGGCAGCCGCACCCAGCTCGCGCGCACGCCTTTCTGTGCGACAGCAAAGGCCGTCTGCTCCGAGGCGCGGGGGAACTCCGGAATGATCGGGGCCAACGGCCCGTCCTCGGTGAACGTCTCGCCCACCGGCAGCAGACCGAAACCACCCGTGGCGATTACCGGCCGCTCGGACCCGGCGTACACTTCGCCGAAGGCTTCGATGGCTTGCTTGTCTTCTGCGGCCAGCTCGACGATCCTGGAAAAGTCGAGGCCGAAAGCCAGGTGGACGACGCCGTCGGCGGCGGCGGCAGCCCGCTTGAGGGTTTCCAGATCGGCGAGCGAGCCGAGCAGGGGTCGCGCGCCCAGGGCACGCAGCGCTTCGGCTTTTTGCTCCGAGCGGGCGAGGCCGACGACTTGGTGGCCTGCCGCGACTAATTCGGGGACGAGGGCCGAGCCTACCCATCCGTTTGCACCGGTGGTAAATACGCGCATGATCGTTTCTTCTTCCGAGGTTTTTGTTTGCTTGGCGGTTGGTTCCTTCCCGTGGATGCTTGTTCATTCCAAGGGCAGGCATGAACCGGTAAGTTTACCGGGATCCCGTTGTGTCAGTGAATGACATAATAGGCCGTAGTGACAGTGACTGTCAAACAGGATAAGATAAAACGATGCCCCGCAACGGAGAACCCGCGCGCCGACGCTTGCAGCAAGCCGCCGTCGAGTTGTTCTGCGAGCGCGGCTACGATCAGACCACGGCCGCCGAGATCGCCGCGCGCGCCGGGGTGACCGAGCGGACCTTCTTTCGCCACTTCCCCGACAAGCGCGAAGTGCTCTTCGACGGCCAGGCCAAGCTGCGCGAACTGCTGACCGACGCCATCGCCAGGACTCCCGCGACGCTCAAGCCGTTGGAGACGCTGTACCGGGCGTTCCGGTCGGTGGAGAAGCCCCTGGAGGATAACCGGCCTTTTTCTTTCCCTCGCCAGCAGGTGATCGACCGCTCCCCCGCGCTGCAGGAGCGCGAGCTGGCGAAGGTCGCGGCCCTCGCCGAGGCATTGGCGCAGGCGTTGCGACGGCGCGGCGTGGACGAACGTCTTGCAGCCTTGGCGGCCCGGACTGGGATGGAGACTTTCCGCCACGCGGTCGAGTCGTGGCTCGCCGACCCTGCGGGCGGGGTGGGGGCGCACCTCGACCGCGCCTTCGATGAACTGCACGGGTTGGCCGCATCGTTCTCCACGAGAAAAACACGACATCGCCAATGAAGTGCCTCCGGTTCCTGGCGTGCGTGATCAGACCGCCAAGCAAGAACCCGTTGGCCTCCGTTCCATGGGCGGTCAGTTACCCCAAACTTTCGATTTCCCAAAGACGGTCTCTTGACGCACCAATGGCTAATTCGGGATTGGCGTCCAACGACGGAGGTTGCTGCGTCGGTAGGACCAACACGAGGGAGAGCCTGCCAGCATCCGGATATTGCGTGCTCCAGGACGGAGGCTGATTTTGTGGCTGCCTTCCGACAGGGACGAAAGAGCGGACTCGGCAGTGGGCTTTTCGAGTGTCACCACGCGGGCTGGCTGCACACGATCCTTCGCTACTTCCCAGTCATCCCACCCGCTCCCGGCCATGGGGCGCGGTGAGATCCTGGCAGGGGCCGACTGGCACGATGCGGGTGGGGTTGACGCTGTCGTGCGTGCAGTAATAGCTCCGCCGGATATGGTCGAAGTTCACCGTGTCGGCCACGCCGGGAACTTGGTAGAGGTCGCGCAGATAGCCGGACAGGTGCGGGTAATCGGCCACCCGGCGCAGGTTGCACTTGAACAGGCCCACGTACACGGCGTCGAAGCGCACCAGCGTTACGAAGAGCCGCCAGTCTCTTTCCAGCGGCGCGGGTCCGAAGAGAAAGCGCCGCCCGGCCAGACGCGTCTCCAACTCGTCCAGGGTGGCAAAGAGCGGGTACACGGCGGCCTCGTAGGCAGCCTGGGTGGTGGCGAACCCGGCGCGGTACACGCCATCGTTGACCGTCTCGTAGAGGTGGGTGTTCAGTGTGTCGATCTCCACCCGATGCTCCCAGGGATAGAGGTCGAGTCCGGGATGGTCGGCTACCGCGTCGAACTCATGGCCGAACATCCGCAGCAGGTCGTCGTCGGAGTTGCTGACGATGCGGTGCGTCTGTCTGTCCCAGAGCACCGGCACCGATGCGCGGCCCCGGAAGCCGGGATCGGTTGCTGTGTAGGCTTCGCTCAGGAACCGGAACCCGTTGACCGGGTCTGGCGAGCAACCCGAACCTTCGCGGAACGCCCAGCCGCGCTCGTCACGGATCGGGTCCACGACGGTCATCCCGACGGCGGCTTGCAGTCCCTTGAGTTGGCGGGCAATGACGATGCGGTGCGCCCACGGGCAAGCTAGCGAGACGTAAAGGTGGTAGCGACCGGCAACGGCAGGGTAACCGGAGGAACCGTCCCGCGTGACCCAGTCCCGGAAGGCATCTTCCTGGCGCTCGAAAGAGCCGTCGGCGGACTGCTCGTCGGAGAGCGGTGCTTGGGTGTTCATCGGCGGAGCGGTGTCACCACGCGGGTTGTCCCCAGCGCGCGAAAACGACCTCGGCGATGGCCTTGCGCTGACGCGGGGCTCGCTCCATCTGCGCGAAGTGCTCCGGCAGGGCCGCCGGATCGCCCCGGTAGCCAAGCGCCCAACACGCCACCGGGTCAAAGCCCTCCGGCACCTCCAGGGCGGCGCGCAGAGCCGGGGCGTCATAGCCCGCCATGCCGTGGACGTACAGCCCGAGCGCCGTCGCCTGGATAGCGAGGTTCGCAGAAGCGGCCCCCGTGTCATGCGGGGCGACGGCGTTGGGTTGGTCGTTGTGGGTGAAGGTGCGCTTGGCAAAGCTGGCGAAGAGCACCGGCGCGGACCCGGCCCAGCCCCGGTTCGCCTCCGTCAGGCAACCAAAGATGCGTTCATAAGTTTCGTCGCCGCGCCGCCCCACGACGAAGCGCCAGGGCTGCTCGTTGTACGAAGAGGCCGCCCAAGTCGCGGCCGTGAAGAGCGTGCGCAGGTCGTCTTCGCTGACGGCTTGGTCGGAAAACGCGCGCGGGCTCCAGCGGCGCAGCAGCAGCGGTTCCACGGCGGCGTCGGGCGTGGCGAGTTTGGTTTGGTCGAGAAGATCGGAGGCACGCATGGATGGAAAGATGGAGTGAAGGGGACGGTGGTTTGATGGCTTGGCGTTCTTCGGGTTGTCTTTACTCGCGCTCCAGGGCGCGCACGAAGTGGAGTTCCAGGGCGGAAAGTGGCCCGCCGACCTCGTGCATCGCGCCGCCGGTCTTGAGCGAGCCGAGGTCGACGGCGGCCAGGCCCGTGCTGTCGATCAGGTCGCTGGTCACCCGCTTGGCTTCGGCGTCGTCGCCAGAGACGAAGAGGACGGTGCGCGGCTTGGCGGGCGAGAAGTCTTGGATCCACGACATGGGCATGTTGCTGATGGACTTGACCAGCCGCGCGCCCGCAGCCAGTTGCGCCACGATCTCGCTGGAGGTCAGACCGTGCAAGGCGGCGCGCGATCTGGCCACCCCGTCCAAGCTGAGGTCCGGGTCGGGGTCCGCGTGGGCGTTGGTCGCATCAACGAGCAGGCGTCCGCGCCAGTCGATGCCTGCGAGCGCGCCGGGGACGTTGACCCAGTTGACGGCGAGGATGACGACCTCGCAGTCGGCGGCCTGCTGCCTGGTTCCCGCGCTGGCACCGGGGCCGAGCTTGGCGGCGAAGTCGGCCAGGGTTTCCGGGCCCCGGGAGTTGGAGACGACGATCTCGTGACCGGCGCCAAGCAGGTGGCGACCGAACGTGCCGGTCACGGTGCCCGCGCCGATGAATCCTATTTTCATGATACCGGCAGCTTGCGCCCGCCCCGGGAGCTTGGGAAATACAGGGTTTCTTGCTTAGCGATCACTTTTGGTTATGGCTAGGCAATGGAACTGCGCCACCTGCGTTACTTCGTCGCCGTGGCGCAAGAGCAGAACGTGACGCGCGCCGCGCGCAAGCTCCACGTCTCGCAGCCGGGACTCAGCAGCCAGATCCACGACCTCGAAGCGGAACTCGGGTTTGCCTTGTTCGAGCGCCAGCCCCGCTCCATGCAACTGTCGGCCGCCGGCCGCATCTTCCTTGGCGAGGCGCGGGAAGTCCTCGCGCGCGCCGTACTCGCGGTGGAACGAGCCCGTGCCAGTCTCGCGTCACCGGCCGAGATCCACGTCGGTTACGCACCGTCGGGCACGACGGAGATTTTGCCCCGCGCTCTGCGTGCCCTCGGACGCAGCTTTCCTGGGCTGCGCGTGACCTTGCACGATCTGTCCGTGGAGGAAATGCTGCCGCTGCTCCTCCAAGGGAAGCTGGACGTGGCGCTGACGCTGCCGCCACACACGAAGCCGCGCGAACTAAGCTTGCAGGAAGTGGAACGCTACGAGATGTGCGTCGCCGTCGGCCCGGCCCATCCCCTGGCTGGAGCGCCGTGCGTCCGCCTCGATCAGGTGGCCGCCGGACCCGTGGCGACCTACTCCCGCAAGGACTATCCGGGCTACCACAAACGTCTGGAAGCGATGTTCGCCACCGTGGGCCGCAAGCCGCGGATCGGCAGCGAACACGACGGGGTGACCAGTCTGATAGCCGCCGTCGCGGCCGGCCAGGAGTTCTCGCTCGTGCCGAGCTGCGCGGCTAGTTTGACCGGCCCGCAGATCAAGCTGCTGAAGCTGCGTCCCGCGCTGCCGCCGATGTCCATCGTCGCGCTCTGGCGCAAAGATGCCGAGACAGAACAGGTGCGAGCATTTGTTGCCGCCAGTCTTCCAAGTGAAGCGAAGAATGACCGGGATCCTCGACGTGATTCGGCAAGAAAGCCTTACGGCGGCCTTGGGAAGTGATCGGTTGCATCCGAAGAGGATGCAAACGGCAGGGGAACACCTCGAAGCAGGCACAGATTTCCCGGATTGATCCCACTACCATCCGTGACATCTGGCCCTACGACATAGGACCCTCTGTCTTGAAAGTGCTCCTTCGCCGCACAAGCAGGCTGCTTTTAAGCCAGCGTCTCAGCGGCGGAGGTTTTGCGACGGGCAGGATCAATGGCTCCAACCAAAGCCGTTTCGCGGAGGCATTTCGGTGTGAAGTCGGCGTGTTCCCCGCCCGCTGATGGTGGGGCTGGCGTACCGGGAAGGCAGACCGCGCGGGGGCTGCCGTTGCATGGTCCAGAGGTCAGACGAAGCAGGGAGTAGAAGCCGGAGGCGTCGGCCATCCCGGCACCGGTGCCTTGACGCGGTGGGAACCGCGTGACGTTCGCGAAGCTTTTGTAAATCAGCGGCTGGCGATCCGCCCCCTCCGGTTGGCCCCGGGTGTTTTTGACGGGTACATGCGCTCCAGCACCTTGGGCAGATCCTTTTCCACGAAGTCGTGGGTGTCGCCGTGCTCGAACAGGTGTGTGCCTTTTTCGGCGAGCACCAGATGCGCGAGGCCGTGCACCGTGCACATGGCTCCGAAGAAATCGGCGGCGTCCTCGAAGCGGTCCAGGTCCATCGCGGCCTTGCCGTGGTAGGCAGCCACGGCGGCATCAAAGCGCGTGCCCGGCTTGAGGCGCGTTTCCTCGTAGCGCGGATGTTCGCGATCCACCAACTCGTGGCGAAACATGAGCCGAAAGTGGCCGGGATGATCCACGGCGAACCGCACGAACGCCAGGCTCAAGGCGCGCAGGTTCTGGGCAGGATCGTCCGACGGCTCGATGCGCTCCAGATATTCGCTCAGCCGCTCGTAGGCGAGCAGGGCTACTTCCGTGAGCAACCCCTTGGCGCTGCCGAAGTGGTGGGCCGGCGCGCTCTGGGACACGCCCGCGCGCTGGGCGGCGGCGCGCAGCGAAAAGCCTTCGATGCCTTCCTGGACGATGATCTCCTCGGCGGCCCGGATGAGCGCCGCGCGCAGGTCGCCGTGGTGGTAGGTAGCCCGTCCACGGCTTTTGGGCCGCTTGATCTTGACGGCGTTCAAACTTGATCTTGACATGGTTCAAATCTTCGCTGATTTGTGCAGCGTTCAGATTACATCCTACCATGCAACCCAACGAGAATACGATGAAAAAGACCTGGTTTGTCACCGGCGCTTCCCGCGGCTTCGGCCGCACCTGGACCGAAGCCATCCTCCACCGCGGTGACCACGTCGCCGCCACCGCCCGCGACGTGGCGAGCCTGGCCGACCTCAAGGCACGCTTCGGCGACGCCGTGCTGCCGCTGGCCCTCGAC
This sequence comes from uncultured Verrucomicrobiota bacterium, assembly GCA_937873255.1. Lineage (GTDB taxonomy): Bacteria > Verrucomicrobiota > Verrucomicrobiia > Chthoniobacterales > SZAS-18 > CAHJWO01. The sequence continues at coordinate 7,330 of CALMVM010000210.1, forward strand.
GTGACCAACGAAGAACAGGTGCGCCAAACGGTGGCGCAGGCGCACGCCCACTTTGGCAAGCTCGACGTGGTGCTCAACAACGCGGGCTACGCTCTAGTCGGCACGGTGGAAGAAGTCGGCGTGGATGAAGTGCGTGCCATGTTTGACACGAACTTCCTCGGTACGCTGCGGGTCATCCAGGCCGCCCTGCCGCTGCTGAGGCAGCAGGGCAGCGGCCACCTCGTCGGGGTGTCCAGCACGCTCGGGCACGTGGCGATGCCGCTCAGCGGCCTCTACTGCGCCACCAAGTGGGCCTTCGAGGCGCTGCACGAGAGCCTGGCGCAAGAGGTCAAGAGCTTCGGCCTCAGGGTGTCGATCATCGAACCCGGGGCCTACGCGACCAGCTTCGGCAGCCCCGCGTCGTTGAAGATGTCGACGGGCAAAGAGGAGTACGCCACCCTGCGCGAGCAGGTGATCAGCGCGTTGATGGGCATGAAGCGCGGCGATCCGGAGGCGACGTCAGAGGCCGTTTTCCAGCTCGTGGATGCGCCGGAGCCGCCGTTGCGCCTCATCCTCGGCAGCGAAGGGGTGCCGTGGCTGCGCGGCGTGTACGCAGAGCGTCTCGCCACCTGGGAGGCGTGGGAAGCCGTCTCCAGCGCCGCGCAGGGCACCAAGCCCGAGACCGCGGCGGCTGCCTCGTAGTCCAACTTTCTGCAAAAAGCGCGACACTATGAATCCTCAGCAACACCCCATCGGAACTCCTTTCACGGCAGCATCAACCGCCGACGAAGTTTTGGTAGGCCTTGATCTCTCCGGCAGCAACGTCATCATCACCGGTGGACACGCCGGGCTCGGCCTGGAGGCCACCCGCGCGCTCAGCAAGGCCGGGGCTTCCATCACCGTGGGGGCACGCCAGCCGGAGCGTGCCGCCGCCGCGGTCGCTGGCCTTGAGCGCGTGGAGGTCAGCCAGCTGGACCTCCTCGACCCTGCGTCCATCGACGCTTTTGCAGCCCGCTGGCTCGGTTTGGGCCGCCCGCTGCATGTCCAGATCAACAACGCGGGGCTGCCGGCCCCGCCCCAGCGGGTGGTGGATGCGCGCGGCTACGAGGCGCAGTTTGCCACCAACCACCTGGGCCACTTCCAACTCACCCTGGCCCTGCGGCCCGCCCTGCGCGCCGCGCAGGGCGCCCGGGTCGTCAACGTGTCCTCCGGTGCCCAGCGCTTTGCGGACATCCGGTGGGATGACCCGCATTTTACCACCGGCTACCAGCCCCGCGCGGCCTATGCCCAGTCCAAGCTCGCCAACGTGTTGTTCGCCGTCGAACTCGACCGCCGCTGGGCCAGCGAGGGCATCCGCGGCTACGCCGTCCATCCAGGCGTTGTGGTCGGCACGGCCCTTAACAGTTCGGCGGGCAAGGACGCGTTGCGCACCATGGGGCTCATCAACGAAGCCGGCCAGCCGATCATCGATCCCGCGCGGGGAAAGAAGACGCCCCCTCAGGGGGCCAGCACCATCGTGTTCGCGGCCACGAGCCCCCTGCTGTCGCAAATCGGCGGCGTGTATCTGAAGGACAACGACGTTTCGCGCATCGACGACGAACCAAAGCCTCTGACGGCCGAGAGCATCCCGTCCGAGGTCCGGTCGCAATCCATCGACCCGCAATCCGCCCGGCGGCTCTGGAAACTCAGCGAGCAGATGCTCAAGACGTAGAGCCTTGTGAGGAGCGGCATCGCATCGGAAACCACACTCGGAAGACAGGGACCTCGTACGTCGGTGGAGACAGTACCCTCGCCATGGATGCTAGCGGTTCTGCCGGTTAGTCCCTGTCCGCCTTCAATGGAGTCTTGAATGCTCGTATTGAGCCGAGCATACCGGCTACTTAGTTTCAGCGTCAAAAAGGTGGTTATTGGGATGCTATTCAACCACTGCTAAACGTCATACATCCGGAGGACGAGTCCCAGCGTAAGGGCGTCGCTTCAAAGCACACATGCATCCTCATCATTGAGTTGCAAATAGTTACTGTTCAATATCCTGTGTAATAATCATTATTGCAAATAGTTTTTAGGATTCTGAGTAAAACGCCGTTATTATTGGCAATTCATCGAATCCGATGAGTCAGCGGCTGTTAGCAGCCTCCGAGGTTTGCTTGGGCAGCAAACGAACTGGCTTCGTGGGATCGCAAAATTTTGAAACAGTGGCGTGCAGAGTCCTTAAGTAGGAGCGGCTTCCTCTATCGTGACCGCAGGGAAGGGAGCCAAATGACTCGATATGACGCCTCCTCAAAGTGAGTCTGCAAATCGTCCGCTGGCACTAGTGACCGGTGCCTCCAGCGGCATCGGTGCGTCCCTCGCCCGGGAGTTGGCCCGCGCTGGCCACGATCTCGTGCTCGTTGCTCGGCGCAAGGCCCTGATGTTGGCGCTGGCAGAAGAATTGGGGGGCTACCAGGTGAACGTCACCGTGATCGCCGCCAACCTCGGCGTCGTCGGTGCGGCGTGCCGTCTGGTCGCCGAGTTGGAACGGCGTGGGATCGCCAGCGTCGACGTGCTGGTCAACTGCGCTGGCTTTGGCGACTACGCGGATTTCGCCTGGGCCGAGGCAACGAAGCTTTCCGAGATGATCCAAGTCAACGTCACCGCTTTGACCGAACTGACGCGCGTGCTCCTGCCCGGCATGATGGCGCGGAAGCGTGGCCGGGTGCTGCTTGTCGCCGGTGTAGTTGGCCTCGCCCCGGGGCCGGGCGCGGCGGTCTTTCATGCGACCAAAGCCTATGTGCTCAGCTTGGGCGAGGCGTTGCATTACGAATTGCGTGGTACGGGCGTCCACGTAACCACGGTCTGCCCAGGTCCCACGCAGTCGGGCTTTCTGGCGGCTGCCGGTGGCGACGCAAGCCATGCCGGCCTCTGGTCTCGCTGGGGCGTGATGACGCCCACGACCGTGGCCCGGCAATCCTTTGAGGCCCTCGCTGCCGGACAGCGTCTCCTGCTGCCGGGATGGCTCAACAAGCTGCGCGCCCTGTCCCTGCGCTTGGTTCCACACTCGCTGGCGTTTGCGTTGGCGGATGGACTCCGGCAGAGGTAGGGAAGGTGATACGACATTCACCACCGCCGCAACGATCTAACCAAAGAGGAAACCATGAGAGAGAATCCAGGCACCTTGCAAGCGGGCGGCGCGCCTTTTCATACCACGCACTGGAGCATGGTGGTGCAGGCCATGGAAAGTCAGCCGCCCGTGTCCGCCCAGCGGGCCCTGAGCGACTTTTGTCAGGCGTACTGGCCACCCCTCTACACGTTCGTGCGCCGCCGTGGTCACTCGCCCGCCGACGCGCAGGACTTGGTGCAGGGGTTCTTCGCGCACCTGCTCGCGCAGGACACGCTTGACCGCGCTGATCGCCAGAAGGGCAAGCTGCGCACCTTCTTGCTCGGCGCGCTCCGGAACTATCTGGCCGATGCCTACGACCGCTCCCACGCCCTCAAGCGGGGTGGGGGACACCAGATCATGTCTATGGACGACCAACTCGTGGCCGCCGAGGCCGCGCTGGTGGCGGGTCAACGGTTCGACGATACCAGCAGCTACGACCGGGCCTGGGTGTCCACGCTGGTGGACCGGGCGTGGCAGCGGCTGGAGGAAGAGTTCGCCACGGAGGGCAAGACGGCCACGCTAACCGAGTTACGCCCTTTTTTGGTCGGCGGAGCCGATGTGCCGAGCCAGGAAACGGTGGCAGCCCGTTTGGAGTTGCCCTTCGCCACGTTGCGCACGGTGCTGCGGCGCACCCGCCAACGCTACCGTGACGCCGTCCGCGAAGAGGTGGCGAGCACGATGATCGATCCCTCGGAAGTGGACGACGAGTTGCGCTACCTCTATCGGCTGCTGCTGAGTTGAACCGGAAATTCGAGGCTGCCAACCCTCTGCCTCGCTGATACCCTCGTCGTGTGCGTGCCGACCCTGCTGCTGGAGGAGACGCGCCTGTCGAGGCGACCGATCTTTCGACCGCCGAAAACAAGACGCGGGCGTCATCGGACGGCGAGATCTGCGCCGGGTGCTGTCTGCCTTTGACGGAACGCGGCGTGCGGGGCGAATGCCTGCGTTTCGCGTTGCGGATGGTCCTCGGCGGCGAAGAGGACGAGGAGCAAGATGGCCACGCGGAAGAGGCGACGGCACCGGAGGACCCTGCGACTCACGTCCGGCGTTACGGACACTTCGAGGTGGCACGAGGGTATGACGGTCTACTGGCAGAGTTGGGCAGCGGGGCGATGGCGACCACCTACCGTGCGTTGGACACGATCCTCCGCCTGCCCGTGGCCCTGAAGGTCATCAACCAGAGCGTCGGTGGCCACCCGGACGCCCGCGCCCGGTTCCTGCGCGAGGCGCGCGCCGCCGCCCGCCTCCAGCACCCCAACGTGGCGAGCG
>CALMVM010000211.1 GCA_937873255.1 uncultured Verrucomicrobiota bacterium
ATATCCCGATCTCCAACTGCCTCAACAGCGGCCTGCGGCAGATGTACGTGCTCACGCAGTTCAACACGATGAGCCTGCACCAGCACATCGCGGCCAGCTACAAGTTCGACAACCTCTCGACGCGCCGCTCGTTCGTGGAAATCCTCGCCGCCCAGCAGACGCAGGAAAACGGCGAGTGGTATCAGGGCACCGCCGACGCCGTGCGCCAGAACCTGCGCTATTTCCTGGAGCATCCCGCGCAGTATTTCGTCATCCTCAGCGGTGACCAACTCTACCAGATGGACTACCGCGACCTGTTGCGGCAGCACGTCGAGAGCAAGGCGGACATCACCCTCGGCACGGTGCCGGTGGCGCGCAAGGAGGCCAGCGAGTTCGGCATCATGCACAGCCATCCCGACCGGCGGATTTTCCGTTTCCAGGAAAAACCGAAGGACCCGGCGATGCTCGACGACCTGCGGATTCCCGCGTCGCTGCTCGCCGAGATGGACCGCAAGCCCGACGAGGAATTGTTCCAGGCCAGCATGGGCATCTACGTGTTCAACCGGCAGGTGCTCATCGACTCGCTGAACAACGACCACGCCGATTTCGGCAAGCACATCATCCCCGAGGCCATCGAGAAGCGGCGGGTCCACGCGTACATCTTCCAGAGGTATTGGGAGGACATCGGTACGATCCGGGCGTTCTTCGAGGCCAACCTCGCGTTGACGGACATCGTGCCGCCGTACAGTTTCTTCGACCGCGAAGCGCCGATCTACACGCGCGCGCGGTTTTTGCCGGCGAGCAAGATCAACGCGGTGACGATCCGCAACGCCGTGATCTCGGACGGCTGCATCATCTCCGACGCGCGGCTGGACCGTTGCGTGATCGGGGTGCGCAGCGTGGTCAACAGCGGCGCGGAACTGCGAGACACGGTGCTCATGGGCGCGGATTATTACGAGGGCGACCCACGCGGGCTCTCGCTCGGGTTGGCCGAAGATGCGCCGCCCATCGGCATCGGGCGCAACTGCGTCATCAAGCGGGCGATCATCGATAAAAACGCGCGCATCGGCGACGGCGCGGTCATCACGCCGGAGGGCAAGCCGGACCACTACGACAGCGAGAATTTCTATATCCGTGACGGCATCGTGGTCGTGCCGAAAAACGCCGTGATCCCGGCGGGGAGCTGGGTGTAATGCCACCGGCGGACCTGGTGCTCGTGCTGTTCGATGTGGACGGGACTTTGACCGGGTCGTTCGACCTGGACTCGGCGACATATCTCGACGCTCTGCGCGAGACGTTCGGTTTTGACGGCGTGTCTGATGATTGGTCGAGCTATCGCCACGTGACGGACGCGGGGATATTAGCGGAAGTTTGCGAAATGAAATGGGGACGCGCACCGGACGCGGGCGAGGCAGTGCGTTTTGAGGATTGTTACCTGAGCCTGCTGAAGGCGCGCCTGGAAGCGGTGGGCGGATTGAAAGAAATCGCCGGTGCCGGCGAAATCCTGCGGCTCGTCGGAGCGAAGGAACGCTATCGAATTGCTTACGCGACCGGCGCCTGGAAACGGGCGGCTCTTTGCAAACTCGAATCCGCCGGGTTGCCCACGTTTGTCCCGGCGGAGTTCTCCGACGACGCCCTTTCGCGCGAGGAAATCTGCACGCTCGCCCAGCGCCTCGCCGCGCAAAGGTACGGCGAGACGTTTGCGCGGGTGGTCAGCGTCGGGGACGGCGTGTGGGACGTGCGCACGGCGAGCCGACTCGGGTATGGGTTTGTCGGCATCGCGCGCGACGCCGGGGCCGTGAAGCTGCGCGATGCCGGAGCGGTCGAGGTGCTGCCCGACTTCCGCGATCCGGGGGCGTTTTTCGATGCGGTTGAACGTGAAGCTCGGCGATCGTGACCGGGTTGGGCTCCGGGCAGGCGGCGCAGCCGCCGGTCGTCAACAAGGGTAGGGATGGCTCTCCGAGCCGTCCGTAGAATTTTCCGGGGCGCGCATCGTGCGCTCATTGCACATCCAAGCCAATCTACGGACGGCTCGGAGAGCCATCAGGACCTTTGTTACGAAGCTGCCACCAGCTTCGTCTCGATGCGCGGAAACAACGGCGTCGGCGCATTGATGACGTGCCCGTCGGGCAGACCGCCCCATTGCGCTTCGTCCAAACGGAAACGCCGGTCATCACCCGCGAGATCGGTCTTCCAATTCAATTGGTCGAAAATCCCGTGTGCCGCCTTCGGCACCACCGGCGAAACGAGGATCGCCAGGATGCGCAACGACTCCGCGAGCCGGTACAGCACGGCGTCGAGTTCACCGGCCCGCGCGGGGTCCTTGGCGAGTTTCCACGGCGCGGCGGTGTCCACGAGTTGGTTGCACAGGACGGCGAGTTGCGCGGCGCGTCCGAGCGCCCCCTGCACCCGCGCGGCGTCCATGTCCGCGGCGTAAGCATCGATGATCGCCAGTCCCTCCAACGGCGGCGCGGACCGCAACACGCCATCGCGGTATTTGCGCGCCATGTTCAACGAGCGGTTGAGCAGGTTGCCCACGCTGTTGGCGAGGTCAGCGTTGTAGCGGCCGACGAGCCGCGCCTCGGTGTAGTCCGCATCCCGACCCGTGGCCGCCTCGGCCATGAGGAAGTAACGAACCGCCTCCGCTCCGTAGCGGTCCGCGGGATCATTGGGATCAATGATGTTACCCAGGCTCTTGCTCATCTTCTCGCCGTCCACCGTCCACCAACCGTGGACGAGCAACGTCGGGATTTCGTCGTCCGGATACCCGAGCGCCTTTAGCATGACCGGCCAATAAACCCCGTGCGCCGGGATCATGATGTCCTTGCCGATGACGTGCAGCGCCGACCGCCACCACTGCGGGAATGTCGGTGCGTCAGGCGCATTTCCCTCTTCGCTTTCGCCAAAGCTCGGATCGTGGCCGGGCACGAAGCTGAGGTAATTCAGGAGCGCGTCGAACCAGACGTAAGTGACGAAACCCGCTCCGAAATCTTCCGGAAACGGAATCCCCCATTGCAGCCGCGACGCCGGACGCGAGATGCAAAGATCGCCTTCGAGTTTTTCGACCGCGTTGCGCAACTCGGCGACGCGGAAGTCGGGCACGACGAACGGTTTGCCTTGTGCGCCGCGCCGGTCGATGAAATCGAGCAACCATTGTTTCGGATCGAAGCCCGGCGCACCCGTCGCGCGGTCTTGCGTGAGCCGGAAGTAGAAATTTTCTTCCTCGCGTTCCTCGACCGGCTGCCACTCGGGGCCGAACTCACCCTGGGCGTTGCGTTCTTTGTCCGTAAGGAATTGTTCCTGCCGCACGCTGTAAAAACCGCGCTGCGTTTTTTTGTAAAGCCAGCGGCTCTCGCCGGTCGCCGGGTCCTTGTCGTCCCAGAGGATCTGCAAATTCTCGCGCACGTTTTTTTTGTGCAATTCGTCGGTCGTCGCCGCCCAATCGTCGTAGCGCACGTCGAGCTTTTTCCACAGCGTGAGGAATTTCTCCGTGATCCCGTCCACGAACTGCTGCGGGGCCATCCCGGCCTTCGCGGCGGACTGCTGGACTTTTTGTCCGTGCTGATCAACGCCGGTGAGGAAGAAAACTTCCTCGCCCTTGAGACGGCGGTAGCGCGCGAGAACATCGGCCAACACCTTTTCGTACGCGTGCCCGAGGTGCGGCGCGCCGTTGGTGTAATCGATGGCGGTGGTGATGAAGAACTTGCTCACGGTCGGATGGACAACATCCGCCAAGGCTCACTTCGCTTCAAGCGGGGACTGGTTCCCCATGTCGAAGATCGCTTTCCACGCGCCGTCCGTTCGCTTCCAGATGCTCGTGTAATATCCGCGAGCGACGACTTCGCCCGACTTTTTCTGGAGTTCCCATTTTCCGAAGGTGTATCCGAAGTCGCCGGTTTGCGCCGTTTCGGCACGGTGCGGTGCCCAGACGAACACCAGGCCCATGTCGTCGAGCTGGCGCAACCGGGCGAGGATCGCAGCCTTGTCGGCGGGGTGGGACGTGTCGGCAAAAGCCTCCAGTGCATTGTCCGCGAGATAGACGCCGAATGCCTTTGCGGCCCCCTCCGCCGCCGACAACCGGCTGAATTCGATGTCCACCTGCGCGAGAGCCTCCGCGCTCGGACCGAGGAGTTGCGGAGCTCCCACGGCCGGGGGCGCGGCCGGCAACTCTCCCGCGATCATGCCGACGAACGCCGCGGCAACAACGATGACGGCGGTCCATCGCCGGAAAGATCGGGCGGTTTTCATTTGATGAGTTCGTCCAGCGGTCGGCTGCCGTCTTCCTTCACGACCTTGCCACCCCATGAAAGAATGCGCGCCTTCGCCCCGGCGGCCTCGGCTTCCTTGATCTGGTCGTTGCGCACGTAAAACAGCGACAGGCTCGACCAGCCCAGTTGATCGTTGGGCCGCAACTCGACCGCCCGCTCGCCCGCCGCAATCGCCTCGGGGTAGCGGCCGAGTTTCATCAATGCCATGCCCAGCGCGTGCCAGCCGTCGAAGAACTGCGGGTCGGCCTCGACGCATTCGCGGTACTTGTCGACCGCTTCGTCCAACTCCCCCAGCGCCAGGTGCCCGTGGCCGTCGTCGAACGTTTCTTCCAGGTCCATCCGGGCGATGTTTTTGCGTCTCAGCTCCGCAGTTGGACGGTCATCTTCGCGTCGGCGGCCTGCCGGCTCGAACGCAGCCATTCCTCGAACACCGCCTGCACCTTCCGTCGGCGCAGCATCGACATCAACGCCCCCTTGGTCTTGTCGAACGCCGCCTCGTCGATGCCCGAGCGTCCGCGCAGGAAAACCAGTTCCCCGCCGTCGGCCGAGGGCAGGAATTTACTCAGCTCGCCCGTCGCCAGCTCGGTGCTCGCGCGGACGACCTCGAAGTTGTCCGGGGGTGGTTCGCTCAGGGCGAAACCCGGCAGGTCCTGCACGGTCTGCCCGGCGTCCTTCGCGGCGTCGGCGAAACTCTTGCCGGCCTTCATCGACTCGGCGATCTTCGCGCGGACTTCCTCGGCCCTAGCGGAGAGCGCGGCCTTGGCGCGTTCGTCCTTCAGGGCGGCCACGATCTTCGGACGTGCCTCGTCGAGAGTCAGCGGCCGGGAGGGCGTCATGCCGCTGAGGTGCAGCACGTAGAACGAGTCGGTCGCCTGCAACGGCGAACGCAACGGCACGTCGCTGTCGGGGTTTTGCGCGCTGAGCTTGTACGCCGACGCCGCGAAGCCGTTGATCGACGCTTCCGCCAGCCCGGCGGTGTCCTGCTGCTCGAACTCGACCGTTTCCTTCACCGGCAGGTTCGCGGCCTTCGCCACGTCGGCGAATTCCTGCTTGCCCTTGGCGTCGTTGAGTTTTTCGAGGAACGCCACCGCCTGGTTGCTCAGGGTTTGGAGCGCGTCCCTGCGTTCGGGGCCGGCCAGTTTCTTCTGCGCGTCGTCGAGGCCGAAGCGCACGTACTGCACCTTGCGGCGTTCGGGCTTCTCGTATTGGTCACGCTGCGCGTCGAAGGTTTTCTTGATGTCGTCCTCGGAAGGATCGATCCCCGCGAGGAAGTCCGCGTTCTTGAAATGGATCACGCTGGTCTCGACGCGCGAGTTTTCCAGTTCGTAACGGGTCCGGACTTCCGCCGGCGTGACGACCACCGTGGAATCGATGATCTGGCGCAGCTTGGCGAACTGGAGGTCGCGCCGGACCAGATCGATCACCTGTCCCTCCGTGAACCCGCGCGGGTTGAGCGAGTTGGCGACGAACGCGTCCTTCACCGATTCGTCGAAGCTGCCGTTCGGCCCCTTGAACACCGGCAGATTTTGCGCGGCCTCGTTGGCGGCGTCGTCGGTGGGCAGGATGCCGTAGGCCTCGGCTTGGTGCTGCATCACGTATTGGTCGACCAGGGCGTCGTTGAGCGATTTCTGCTGGACCAACTCGGGGGCGGCGACGTGCGAGAGACCGAGATCGACGGCGGTGCGCAACTGGCGTTCGGCGCGCTGGATTTCGGTGATCGTGACGTTGCGTCCGTAGATCGTGCCCGCGCGGTCGCCGCCGAGGCGTTCGACGCGGGTGTTGTTGCCGAAGTAGTAGAGGAACGAGATCAGGACCAGCACGGAGACAACGATCATCAGCCAGCGCTGGTTCGAGCGCATGAGGTTCACCATCATGGGCGCACTTTAGAGGCGGTCGGGCGGTTTTCCAGCGGAAAGGATGTGGGATGTGAGATATGAGATGGCAAAAACCAGAAGCCAAAGTGAGGGACGGGGGCGATGGATTCGGCGTTTTCCTCGCATCCCATATCCCGCATTCCTTTCCGCGTTGCATTTCCTCACGACAAATCTAGACTGTTGCCCTCGCAAATGGTTTACCCCCGAACCTCTCTCCGGCTGGCGCTTACCGCCCTGCTTTGTCTGTGCGCAGCCACGTCGGCCCACGCGCAGGGAACCTCCGACAAGATTTTCCTCAAGGGCAACCCCACCCCGGACGTCGGCCAGATCACCGGCGTGCAGGGCGACACGATCCTCTTGAATATTCCCGGCGGATCGACTTCCCGAGCGCTCGCGCTGGTCGATCACGTCGAGGCCCCCGCCCCTCCGACCTACGCGTCCGGGATCGCCGCTTACAACGTCGGCAACTACGATAAGGCACTCGCCGACCTGCGCGGAATCGGCGAAAAGTTCCGTGGACTACCGGTCGATTGGGCGCAGCAAACCCTCGCCGCCCTCGGCAACATCTACCTCGAAAAGAACGACATCGCCAAGGCCGAGGCGGCGTTCGCCGATTTCCGCAAATACTATCCCAAGGCCCCCGGCAACGGGCTCCAATTCAACGTCGCGCAGGCCCGCATCGCCTTCGCCAAAAACAACGCCGTCGCCGCCAAGCAGCAACTCGACGCCATCATCCAGGCCGCGCTCAAGGCCCCGGCGGAGGTCAACCGCACCGACGGGGCGGCCTACGCGCAGGCGTTCTACCTGATGGCCCGGCTCCAGGAACGCGAATCTAATTTCCAGGGCGCGCTGGAGAACTATCTGCGCGTGGTCACCCTCTTTTATCAGGACCCGGCCGTCGCCGCCAACGCGCAAAAGAGCGCGGACGCCCTGCGCGCGGCCCACAAGGACGTTTCGGTGCCGTGAAATCCTTGAACTCGCGTGCTTTTGACCTCAGAATCCGCGTATCTCCTACGCCCGAGGGCATTTCCTTGATCATACTGTAACATTTTCCTGTATCCTCCCCCATGAACAAACCGACCCGCCGTCTCCTTTGGTTCCTGCTCCTTTTCGGGGGCGTCTCGCTGCTGCTTTGCCAGGGCGTTTCCGCGCAGGAGGCCGCGCCCGCCGCCGCGCCGAAGTCCAAGAGCATCCTGGAAACGATCTGGGAGAGCGGTCCGCTCGGACGCATGATCTGGGCGGGCATTCTGGGCGCGTCGATCACGATGGTGACGTTCGTCATCCAGAACATCCTCACCTTGCGCAACGACCGCCTCGCGCCCGCGCCGCTTTACAATAACCTCAAGCAGGTGCTCACCTCCGGCAATTACCAGGAAGCCTGGGAAATCTGCAACGCCAACAAGAACTATCTTGCCAACACGCTCAAGTCCGGGTTGGAGCGGGTCGGGCGCGGCAAGGACGTGTTCAACGACGCGCTGGCCGAACACGGCCTGCGCGAGGCGCAGATTTTGCGCACGCGGAACAGTTATCTGTCGGTCATCGGGGTCATCTCGCCCATGATCGGGCTGCTCGGCACGGTCATCGGCATGATGCGCGCCTTCGCCGTGCTGGGTCAGAACGGCCTCAACGACCAGCGCGCGCTGGCGAGCAGCATCGGCGAGGTGCTTCTTGCCACGGCGAGCGGGCTGTTCATCGCCATCCCGGCGTTCGTGGCGTACTACATCTTCCGCAACCGCGCGCAGATCGTCATCGTCAACGCCGAGGACCGGCTCAATAGCCTGGTGGAGGAAATCCCCTTCGACGAACTCCAGGGCGTGCGCATCGGAGAAAATTTCTCGGCGGGCGAAGGCGCACCGGCCGCTTCGACGGCCTCGCGCCGCGTGTCGATGGCACTGACGACGAATTGCCCCGTGTGCAACGGCGCGATCACCGCCGGCCAGAACCCGTGCCCGCATTGCGGGGCGACGCTGGATTGGGCGGCATAATCTCGCGTTCGTGTTCCCGCCATGAGCGAACAACGCGCCAAGAGTGCCAGCCGCGGCAAGAAGAACGCCGTGCGCGAGCAACCGGAGGAGGACCCGGAATTCCAGATCGCGCCGATGATCGACGTGCTCTTGGTGTTGCTGGTGTTTTTCATGTCGATCTCCTCGACCGAGGTGCTGCAATCCACCAAGGGCATCGACCTCGCCGTCGCCGCCAGCGCCAACGACAAGGCCACCGGGGTCAACGGCCAGGTGACGATCAACGTCGCGTGGTCGAACCTGCAAGTGGGTTCGCTGGAGGTCAGCGGAAAATCGTACCCGACCCCGGCCGACCTGACGCCGATGTTGCAGGAGCGTTACGCGGCCAACAAGCAGGTGCGGGTGTTGATCCGCGCCGACAAGAACGCGCAATATTCCTTCCTGCGCGGTGTGATGCTGGCCGTCGCCAACGCGAAAATCGGCAACGTCACTTTCTCGGTGGTCGATAAGGAAATGCCGAAATGAGGCAACTCCGAAAGGCGACTGTCTCTCCGTTTGTTTTCACCCCTCACTTTTCCTGACATGGCTGGTTCCGTAGGCTCCGAAGATGGTGACATCGGTTTTCAGATCGCGCCGATTGTCGATGTGGTGTTCGTGCTGATGCTGTTCTTCATGGCGTCGGCGGGCGCGCAGGTCGTCGAAAAGGAACTGAGCATCAACCTGCCCAGCAACACGAAGGCCGCGGACAGCCAGACGCCGGACGTGCCGATCATCGTAGCCATCGCGGCGGACGGCACGGTGCAGATCAACGGCACGACCTACGATACGCCCGAGAGCAAGGACCTGCCCGGGGTGCGCGACCAACTCAAGAGCATGCTGGAATTCGGCAACACGAACCCGGTCATCATCAGTCCCGCGCCCGAGGCGAGGCAGGAATACATCGCGCGCGTGCTCAACGCGGCGGCTGCGGCGGGGGTCAAGAAGCTGACGTTCAGCTAAAAGGCTGGGACGGCTTCCGGGGCCGTTTCCTAACTTTCCTCCGCGAAAGCGAACCACTCCGTCACCGGCACTTGCAAGCCGGGCACGCTCTCGCAGGCAACCGTCTCGCCTACCGAATACAGACGATTCTGTTGATAAGCCCCGTTGACCGGCTGCCGGTGAACTTCGATTTGCTCCTGCCCCGCCAAGACGATCCAGTATTCCGGGACATTTGCCTCCGCATAGAGCGAACACTTCTCCCGGTCCAGCGCCGTGCTGCTGATCGCCACTTCCACCACCAGTTCGGCTGCCGCCGGGTGCTTGGTGTCGAAATCGCTTACTTTTCCGCGCACGATCATCACATCCGGCTCCGGCTCCGAGTCCGACAAGCGAAGCGGCGCTTCAAAAAAGGCCACGAATCCGACCTTCATCAAAGCATCGAAAAAACGGAAGATGCGCCTGACCAGCTTTCTGTCCAGGGGTGACTTGGGCATCTTCTCGACGATGAATCCGCGGATCAACTCCGCCTGCTTGTGGAACACGCCCATTTCAGCCAACGCCTCGTAGGCATCCACGCTCAAAGGCGAGATACGGGCTCGCAGTTCCGGATGTTCGAGAATAGCTGGCGTCACGCGCACAGCTTATCTGGAATTCGACCCGTCGTCCACTCTCCTCCTCGCGCTCACACGCTGCGGCAGAAGTCCTCGAAGCGATCCAGCCCCTTCTTGATGATGTCCAGGCTCGTCGCGTAGCTCAGGCGGATCGTCTTGTCGTCGCCGAACGCCACGCCGGGCACCACCGCCACGCCGGCCTTGCTCAACAGACGGTCGCTGAAGTTGGTCGAGGTCAACCCGAGCCGGCCGATGTTCACGAGCATGTAGAACGCCCCGCCCGGCTTGGGCACGGTCAGGTTCGGCATCTTGGAAAGCCGGTCGTACATGTAGTCGCGCCGGACCTGGAATTCGTCGCGCATGTCCGAGATCGCCTGCTGGTCGCCGGTCAGCGCCGCGAACGCGCCCTTTTGCGCGAACGAACACGGGTGCGACGTGCTGTGGCTCTGGAGCGAGTCCATCGCCCTGGCAATCGCGTCCGGCGCGCCGAGGTAACCCAACCGCCAGCCCGTCATCGCGTACGACTTGCTGAAGCCGTTAACGGTGATCGTCAGGTCGTGCGCTTCCGCCGAGAGCGAGCCGATGGAGATGTGTTCGACATCATCGTAGACGAGCTTTTCGTAGATCTCGTCGCTCAGGATGAGGATTTCCTCCTCGATGGCGACGTTGGCAATCGCCTCCAGTTCCTCGCGCGTGTAGACCGCGCCGGTCGGGTTGCCGGGGCTGTTGATGATGACCATTTTCGTGCGCGGGGACATCGCGTTCTCGAAGTCTTCGGCGGTCATCTTCCAGCCGTTTTCCTCCTTGGTCTCGACGAACACCGGCTCCGCCCCCGCGATGCGCACCATCTCGGGATAGCTGAGCCAGTACGGCGAGGGAATCAACACTTCGTCACCCGGCTGGCAGGTCGCCATGATCGCGTTGAAACACGACTGCTTGGCCCCGTTGCTGACGATGACTTGGCTGGGCTTGTAGTTGAGCCCGTTGTCGTTCTTGAACTTGTCGCTGATCGCCTGCCGCAACTCCGGCGTGCCGCTGCTCGGCGTGTACTTGGTGAACCCGGCTTCCAGCGCGGCGATGGCGGCCTTCTTGATGAATTCGGGCGTGTCGAAATCGGGCTCCCCCGCCCCGAAGCCGCACACGTCCTGGCCGTTGGCGATCATGGATTTGGGCTTTCTGTCGATGGACAGGGTCAGGGAAGGCGACAGGCTGGAGACACGCTCGGAAAGTTCCATGGCAATAGGTAAAATGAGTTTTCGGTCTGAATGGGCGGGCGGGTAACTAACCGCGATAGGTGGCCTCAATCAAGGCGCGGAAGTTATTTTCCTCGATGCGGATGATTTTCATCTCGCGCGCGGCGTTTTCCTTCGCGTCGCTGGCGTGGGCGGCGTTGCCCATGATCGTCTGGCCGAACTCCTTGCGGATGGACCCGGGGGGAGCCTTGCTCGGGTCGGTCGGCCCGAGCACCTCGCGGATTTTGCGCACGGCATCGACACCTTGGTAGACGATGGCCACGCACATCTTGTCGCCGGGAGCCTCGCGGCCGGCCTGGTCCGTGACCTCGTCGGTGCGGCTGCCGGCCATGAACTGCACGAGTTCCTCCCAGTTGTTGCGTCCGCTCAACGGCCCGAGCAATTCGCCGAGCTTGGTTTCCACCTCGTCGGAAATCTTGAATCCGAGCGCCCCTTCGACGGCGAGGCGCGCCTGTTTGCCGGTCGGCCCCTTGAGCTTGTCTTGAAGCACATCAAGCACCGGCCCATAGAAATCCATCGCCTGCGCGACGCTCATGTGGTGGACCTTGAACCCGATGATCGACAGTCCCGTGCGCGAGAAAAGGTCGATGACGCCGCCCGGCCGCGCGTTGGGGAAACGGAAATTGTCGGGCTTGATGAGCACGAGCGTTTTTTCGACAGGGTCGCCGGCCGGGAACGGGATCACGTCCTCCAACAGGCCGCCGTCGGCATCGGAGAACTTTGCCCACAGCTTCAGCCCGCTCTCGACCGCCGCCGGGGTGGGCGCGGCGAGCACGGCGGGCTCGAAGTAGGTCACGCCGCCGGCCTCGTCGGTGATGTAGTCGCCGTAGGTGTCGCGGATCGTCTCGGCGCTGGTGCGGCCGTGGACGATGTGGCCGACGGTGTTCATGATGATGCTGACCGCGTCGGGCCCGCTGAACACGAGCATCAGGCAGCGTTGGCGGCGGCCGTCGGCGAGGGGCGCGAGGTTTTTGAGGATGTACTCGCGGATGCGTTCCTGCGTGGCGCGGTGGCGGGGATTAGGATCTTCCTCGGTGATGGCGGTGGCGGCGTAGGCCTCGGCGAGTTCCTTGCGCGGGGCGAACATGCGGGCGCTGACGAGCTTCAGGCCGCTGCGCGAGATCAGGCGGGAGAGGATCGGGCCGGTGCGCGATTTGCGCATCGAGTGCGGCGTGACGAGGACGTAGGCGAGTTGGTCTTCTGGCATAAGTGTACAAAAAAGCCTGCGTCTTTGGAACCGCCGCCGGCCGCTGTTGCGGGCACCGGCACATGGTTCGTTTCGGACGCAGGCGACAATTCCGGCAGCAGCGCCCCTGGGGCGCAGGCGCTTTCGAGGGCGCGGGAATCTAACCGTCCTCCCGCCGGGGCGTCAAACGCAAAAACCGGTGGTCGATTCCCGCCGCCAGAGTTGGGAGGTGAGCAGGCCGAAACGGGCGATTTCCTCGCGTTCGAGCCGGAACCCCGCCGTTGCGAGCGTCGCCGCGTGATCGGGCAGACGCCGGACGCGCAGGCCGGTCACGACGCGGAAGAACGCGTACAATCCCGCGATCCACGCCCGGGCGTGCCACGCGGCGAGGCCGGCGTCGGGTTGGTGGAATTCGGAGACGACCCAACGCGCGCCGGGTGCTGCGAACGCCGACAGGCGCGCGACGAGCGGACGGAGTTCGCCGTTCGTGAAGCAATCGAGAAAAAAGTGCGTGACGATCAGGTCGTAGCTGACGGCCGGCGGCTGCCAACGGGTGGCATCGGCGTGATGGAAACGCACGCGCGGGGTGTCGGTGTCGCTGACCCGCTGGCGGGCGAGCGTGAGCATCGCAGCGCTGCTGTCCACGGTATCGACTTCCGCGTGGCGATTCGTTTGCAGGAACGCGGAGAGGAACCGCCCGTCGCCGTCCCCGAGCACGAGCACCTGCCGCGCGGTGGTCATCGCGGCGAGGAAGGCGGTGCGGCGGCGTTCCAGCGCGCGGCCGAAACCGGCATATTCCAGCCACCGATACCAGCGCGCGAGAGGGTCGCAGTTCAACGGGTGTTTGGCAAAACAACGCGCGTTTTTTCAGGTTCGGCGGCTGTCACGTACTTTGTACAAAGCCACCCGACAGACGATCCGGCCAATGAGTGGCGGGAGTACTTCCGTTCACGCGTTGTAATCCCACGTGTTGGGCAGCAATTCTCGGAGTGTGCGGACCTCCGCAGGGCCGACTTGAATCTGGGTGTCGAGATTTCCGGGTGCCAATTGGTACATCAATTCCCGGCACCTGCCGCAGGGCGGGATCGGTTCTCCGTTTTTCCATACGGCCACACATGCGACGATCTTGGCCTGCCTCTTCTTGAGCATTTCCGCAATCGCGGAATGCTCGGCGCAAAATCCGACGCCACAGGTCGCCTCGACGGAAACCCCGGTAAAAATTTCGCCGGTGGCGCTGAGCACCGCCGCGCCTACCTCACAACCGATCACGCACCCTGGCGTCCGAAAGTCTCCCGCCACAGCGGTTGCCGCTGCAATGAGCGGCTCGAAGTCGATGCTCATTGACGTTTGACGAACAAAATTCAACGAAACTGCGAAAGCATCCGCACGTCGTTTTCCACGAGCATGCGCACATCCGGCAGGCCGGTGAGGATCATCGTCAGCCGGTCCAGGCCGAAGCCGAACGCGAAACCCGACACCACCTCGGGGTCGTACGCGTCGTCGCCGCGCTTTTGGTTGACCGCCTCGAACACCGCCGGGTCCACCATCCCGCAACCGGCGACCTCCATCCACTGACCGCCGCGCAGGCCGGCGCTTTTCACGTCGATCTCGAAGCTCGGCTCCGTGAACGGGAAGAAATGCGGCCGGAACCGCACCGCCGTCCCCGGCCCGAACAACTCACGGAAGAAAAATTCCAGCGTCCCCTTGAAGTCCGCCAGCCCGACCCCCTGGTCCACGTAAAGCCCCTCGAATTGATTGAACTGCGCGAGGTGCGTCGCGTCCACCTCGTCGCGCCGGTACACGGCCCCCGGCGCGATGATCCGCACGGGCGGGGCTTGCGTTTCCATCGTGCGGATTTGCACGGTGGAAGTGTGCGTGCGCAACAGCCGGCCATCGGGCAAATAGAAAGTGTCCTGCTCGTTGCGCGCCGGGTGGTCGGCGGGGGTGTTGAGCGCGTCGAAACAATGCCATTCGTCCTCGATGTCCGGGCCGTCGGCGAGCGCGAAGCCCATCCGGCGGAAAATCTGCACGGCGCGATCAAGCAGTTGCGTGGAAGGATGCAGGCTGCCGGCCGGCACCGGCGGCGTGCCGGGCAGGGTCAGGTCGACCTGCGCAAGGGCATCGGCGTCGCGTTGCGCGGCAAAAGTTTTGGCGCGCTCGTCCAGCGCGGCGGTAAGGGTCTGGCGGACCTCGTTGAGCCGCTTGCCGACGGCGGGGCGTTCCTCCTTGGAAAGCGTCTTCATGCTCTCGCCGATCTGCGAGAGCTGCCCCTGACGGCCGAAGAATTTGACGCGCGCAGCTTCGAGCGAGGCGGCGTCGGTCACGGCGGCGATTTCCGTCTGTGCCTCGGAGAAAAGGGTGTCGATTTGGTCAAGCATCGGCATAAATCAGGGACACACCATCGCGTTGCGCCAGCGGCGTTCAACCCAAAAAAGAAGGGATGGCCTCGTGAGCCATCCCCATCTTTGACGACCGCAGCCGAAAGGCCGCTTGTTGGTCAGGCCGCCTTCGCCTTGCCCTTGAGGGCGTCGACCGCCTTGGCGACGATCCCCTGGAACACCGCCTCCTCCGTCACAGCCAAGTCGGCCAAAATCTTGCGGTCGAGCGTGATGCCCGCCGCGTTGATGCCTTCGATGAAACGGCTGTACGTCAGGCCGTTGGCGCGGGCAGCGGCGTTGACGCGGGCGATCCACAGCATGCGGAAGTTGCGCTTGCGCGTCTTGCGGTCGCGGTAGGACCAATACTTGGCCTTCATCGTCGCGTCCTTCGCGTAACGGAACAGTTTGGAGCGGCGTCCGCGGAAACCTTTGGCGGTGTCGAGCACGCGTTTGCGGCGCTCGCGGCTGGCGGGGGCGTTGGTTGCTCTGGGCATAAACTAGGAGATAGAAGTTAGGAGATAGGAGATAGGGGCAGAGGCCCGAGAGCGAGGCTCAAGCAAACGGCAGGCAATCCTTGACGCGCTTCATGTCGGTCTTGTGGACGACGCCGCGTTTGGCGAGCTGGCGCTTGCGTTTGGCGCTCTTGCTTTGCAGGATGTGGCGGCGGCTGCTGTGGGAGAACAGGATCTTACCCGTGCCCGAGATTTTGAAACGCTTGGCGGCGGACTTCTTGGTTTTGCGACGGGCAACGGACTTTGGCATAGGGGCACAAACTATTGCCGACTTTGACAAAAGCTCAAATTCTTTTTTAGTCCCGGATGGCTGATCAAATCGCACTCCTTTTTTCCGGGCAAGGCTCGCAAACCGTCGGCATGGGCCGTGAACTCCGCGCGGCCTCCCCCGCCGCCGCCGCACTCGTGGCAGAGGCCGACGCGGTTCTCGGCCGGCCGCTCTCCAAGCTCGCCGAGGAAGGCCCGCTCGACGAGTTGACCCGCACGGCCAATTGCCAGCCGGCCCTGTTCGTCCACGGTCTCGCCACCCTCGCCGCCCTGCGCGAGAAGGCAGGCGATTTCCCAGTCACGGCCGCCGCCGGGTTGTCCCTGGGCGAGTTCACGGCGCACGCCGCCGCCGGGACGTTCGATTTCCCGACCGGCCTCAAGCTCGTCGAGGCGCGCGGGCAGTTTATGGAGGACGCCTGCGCGCAGAGCGTCGGCGCGATGGCGGCGCTGATCGGCGCGGAGGAAAACACCGTGCGCGACATCGCCGCCGAGACGGACGTGGACATCGCCAACCTCAATTCCCCCGGCCAGATCGTCATCTCCGGCGAGGAAGAACGCATCGCCATGGCGCTCTCGATGGCCAAGCGGCTCGGGGTGCGCAAGGCCATCACGCTCCAGGTGGCGGGCGCGTACCATTCGCGGCTGATGGACCCGGCCTACGAAAAACTCGGCGCGGCGCTCATGCACATCGTCCTGCAACAGCCGAAGTTCCCCGTGGTCGCCAACGTCACTGGCGAACCCGCCGCCGATTTCGACGAAATCCGCCGCACGCTCACCGAGCAGGTCACCGGGACGGTCAACTGGGTGCGCTGCATCGAGCACCTGATCGATACGCTCGGCTGCAACCTGTTCCTCGAACTCGGCCCCGACGACAAGCTTGCCGGCATGGTCAAGCGCATCCGCCCCGGCACGGAGGTCCTGACAGTCAGCGACCCGGCGACGCTCGCGGCGGCGGCCGAACGTCTCCGGCGCGCCTAATTTTCCCGGGAAAGGACCGTTGGTCAGGACGATCCGCCCGGTTTCTCACTTTGCGGGTGAGGCCGTCGGGGCGACGGGCGATATGGCCGGCGTGGCGGCCGGAGCAGCGGCGTCCTTGACCGAAATCAGCTCGATCTCGAAGATCAACGTCGAGTTCGGGCCGATGTCCTGGCCCGCGCCGCGCTCGCCGTAGGCCAGGGCTGACGGAATGAAGACCTGGTATTTGGAACCGGCTTTCATCAACTGCAAAATCTCGGTCCAACCCCGGAACACCCCACCCAACCCCAACGGCCCCGGCTCGGCGCGCTTGTACGAACTGTC
>CALMVM010000212.1:0-1928 GCA_937873255.1 uncultured Verrucomicrobiota bacterium
GCTCTCGACCGCGCAACTGGGCGAATTATTTGCCGGGCTCGATTTCCAGGTGCTCACCGACAACGTGGAAAACGGCCGCAGCCTGACCAACGAGGTCTGGCGCACATTCCTCCTCGCGGTGGCGGCGGCCATCCTCGGCGAGGCGCTCCTCTGCCTGCCGGGACGCCGCGAAAATGCGCCCGCCGCCGCGCGCGAAACCCGGCCGTTCGCCTTCGCCGGTTCGACCAACCCTTGATCGGGCAACGATGAACGCCGCGCCCTCCAGCCAGAGTCTCGTCTGGACGCACACGCCGCTCGCCGTGGCGGGCGCGGTCGTGTTCGTGCTGGCCGTGGCGACCCTGGGTTGGGTGGCGTGGCAACGCAGCAGCTACCGGCGCGCGACCGGTTGGCTGGAAGCTCTGCGCTTGGTGATCGCTCTGTTCATCGCGCTGACGCTTTTTCAGCCCGAATGGAAGGAAGTGTTCAAGCCGGATTTCAAGCCGACCCTGACGATCCTCGTCGATGACTCGCACTCGATGGACACGCGCGACATCATCGACCCCGCGCGCCCCGGCGACGATCCGCGTTCGCGTGCCGAAGCGGGGCGTCCACTCGCCGATCTCGCCTCGTGGAAGGAACTCACCGCGCGCATGGACGTGGTCGTCGAGCGTTTTTCGTCCACCGAGTCGCCGCCGCAGGAAGCGACCGACCTCAACGAGGCTCTCGCGCGCACGGCCGACAAAACGTCGCACCTCGCTGCGGTCGTGCTCCTGAGCGACGGCGATTGGAACGCCGGCGACCCGCCCGCGCAGGCCGCGATGCGTCTGCGAATGCGCGACGTGCCGGTTTTCGCCGTGCCGCTCGGCTCCGAGACGCGCCTGCCCGACGTGGCGCTGACGAGCTTCGACGTGCCGACCTTCGCCGTCGCGGGCAAGCCGCTGCGGGTGCCGTTCACCGTGGAAAGTTCGCTCCCGCGCGACGAGGCGGCCACGCTCGAACTGCGCACCTCCGCCGGCGAGGTCGTCACCAAGGACGTGGTCATCCCGGCCATGGGGCGCTTGCAGGATGTCGTCACCCTGCGCCCCGACCGGGCAGGAGATCTGAAGTTGAAATTGACCGTCCCGCGCACGGGCGGCGAGCGTTTCCTGGACAACAACGCGATGGAAGCGTCGCTGGCCGTGCGCAAGGAACAACTGCGCGTGCTGGTGATCGATTCGTTCCCGCGCTGGGAATTCCGCTATCTGCGCAACGCCCTGGAGCGCGATCCAGGCGTGGAGGTCAACTGCCTGCTTTTCCAGCCCGACGTGGGCAAGGCCGGCGAAGGACGCGGTTATCTGGCGGCGTTTCCGAAGGACGACGCGCTGGCGAAATACGACGTGGTGTTCGTCGGCGACGTGGGGGTGGCGCAGGGCCAGTTGACCAGCGACCAGTGCACGTCCTTGCAAAAACTGGTGCGCGACCAGGCGGCAGGGCTGGTTTTCCTGCCGGGCATACGCGGCTACGAATCGTCGCTGGAAGGCAGCCCGCTGGCCGACCTCGAACCCGTCGTCTGGGACGCTTCGCAGCCGCGTGGCTTCGGCACGTCGCTGCCCGGAAATTTCGCCTTGACCGAAGCCGGCGTTCACAGCCTGCTCACGAAATTGGAAGACACCGACGAGGCCAGCGCGCGGGTCTGGCGCACGCTGCCCGGTTTCCAATGGTACGCGCCCGCCACCCGCGCGAAGGCCGGCACGGAGATCCTCGCCACGCACGGCACGGAGACGAACCGCTTCGGGCGCATCCCGCTCATCGTCACCAAGACCTACGGCGCGGGCAAAATCCTCTTCATGGGCACCGATGCCGCGTGGCGTTGGCGCAAGGGCGTCGAAGACAAATACCACTATCGCTTTTGGGGGCAGGTGGTAAGATGGATGGCGTACCAGCGGAACATGTCCCAGGGAGACAAGATG
>CALMVM010000212.1:1938-4521 GCA_937873255.1 uncultured Verrucomicrobiota bacterium
CGCCTCTTCTACTCGCCCGACCGCCCGCGCACCGGGGCTGTGCTCACGCTCAACGCCAACGTCATGAGCCAGACCGGCGAGCCGCTGCACGACGGGATCGTCGTCGCGCAGATCACCGCACCATCGGGGAAAACGGCCAGTGTCCGCCTCGCCCCGGCGGGCGCGGAGGCGTGGGGGCTGTTCACCGGGACGTTCACGCCGCTGGAACCAGGCGAACACCGCGTGCGCCTGAGTTGCGCGGACGCGGGCACGAGCCTCGAAACGACCGTGTCGGTGCAGGGCACCGCGCGGGAAAAGCTCGGCGACGCCGCGAAGTTCGACGTGCTCAAGGAGATCGCTCAACTGACCCACGGCCGGCTCATCGAGAGCACCGACCCGGCGGCGGTCGTGGCGGTGGCGGCTTCCCTCCCCCAGCCCGAACCGCAGGAGCGCCGCATCCAACTCTGGGCGCATCCGGCCTGGGCGGGAACGCTCGTATTTCTGCTCGGCGTCTTCTGGATCGGACGCAAACTCGCGGGAACGTTCTAACCTCTACCTCACCCAAACATGGACCATCCGTTGCCTGCGGTGCTCGAAACGAAGCTCGCCGATTTCCGGCGGCGCGTCTGGGTCGTCAAACTGGCTGAAGCCGTCCTCGCGGCCGTCTTCGGAATCATTCTGTCGTACCTGTTGGTGTTTGCCCTCGACCGGGTCTGCGAGACGCCGGGCTGGGCGCGGCTGACGCTGCTAGCGGCGGGCGCGCTGACGCTCGGTCTCGGCGTGCCGCTGAAATGGCACCGCTGGGTGTGGCGTCAGCGTCGGTTGGAAGACGCGGCGCGGCTCTTGCGGCGGACCTTCCCGCGTTTGGGTGACCAGCTTCTCGGCATCGTCGAACTGGCCCGGCACGACCAACCGGCGGCCGGACGTAGCGAGCGGCTCGTGCGCGCGGCGATGGAACAGGCGGCCGAGGCGGTCAAGGACAAGGATTTCACGCACGCCGTGCCGCAGGCGCGCCACCGGCGTTGGGCGTGGACGGCGGCGGCAGTGGCGGCGGTGGCGCTGGCGGCGTTCGTGACGGTCAACCACGCCGCGCGCAACGCCCTCGCGCGTTGGTTCCTGCCGCTGGGCAAGACGCCGCGCTACACGTTCGCCAAGGTCGAGACCCTGCCCGACCACATGGTGGTGCCGTACGCCGAGCCGTTCGATCTGCCGGTGCGCCTGACTTCCGCGACGGTTTGGTCACCCGCCGATGGGTATGGACGCATCGCCGCTCAATCCTGGGTGGATGCCCCGCTCGTGCGCGGCACGTACGACCTGTCGTTTCCTCCGCAGAAGCAGGACGCGCCGCTCTCCGTATGGCTCGGCGACGTGCGCAAGACCGTGACCGTGCAGCCGCGCCCCCGGCCGGAGTTGGAGGAAATGACCGTGCGGCTGAAGCTGCCGGCTTATCTCCAGTACAAAACGGAGCCGACCGTCGCGGTACGGAGCGGTTCGGTGTCGTTGCTCAAGGGCTCCGAGGCGTCTTTTGAAGCGCGTGCGAGTCGTCCGCTCGCCTCGGCCGATCTCGACGGCCAGCCGCAGCCGATCAACGGGCAGAAGATCATCACGGATTACACGACGGTCGGAGGCGACACGGATCGCCGGTTCGCGTGGCGCGACGTGGACGGCCTGACACCGCGCGAGCCGTTGGTTTTGAAGGTCCACGCCGCCGAGGACGAAGCACCCCGGATCGTCGCCCGGCGCGACAATCTCGAACAGGTCGTGCTCGACTCGGAGGTGGTGACGTTCGACGTGAACGCCTCGGACGATTTCGGGATTCGACGGACGGGGCTTTCGTGGGTGGGTTCGCTAACCGAGGCCGACGGCAAGACCCTACTGAAGGGCGAGAAGATCACCGCCGCCGGTGCGCCCGAGCAAAAGGAAGTCGAGACTCGCTCGACCTTCTGCGCGACCCGCGAAGGGGTCGCCCCGCAGACCCTCGAAATCCGCGCCTGGACGGACGATTACCTCCCGGGCCGGCCGCACGCGTATTCGGCGAGTTTTATCCTGCAAGTTCTCAACAAAACGGACCACGCGCTGTGGGTCACCGAACAGTTCGGCCGCTGGCTGGAGGCTGCCAAGGAAACGTACGAACGCGAACAGCAACTCCACGAGACCAACAAGGAACTGCGCGCAATGACGCCCGAGGAACTCGACCGTCCCGAGAACCGCCGCCGCGTCGCGCAGCAGGCCGCCAACGAGAACGCCAACGCCGCGCGCCTCGACAGCCTGAACGATTCCGGACGCCGGTTGGTCGAGCAGGCCACGAAGAACGACGAGTTCGACGCCAAGCGGCTCGAATCCTGGGCGACGATGCTCAAATCACTCAAGGACATCGCCGCAAACCGGATGCCGAGCGTCGCCGATCTGCTCAAGCAAACCGCCAACGCCGCCAACGGCAAGCCATCCTCGGGTCAGTCCAGCCCGACCAACCCTTCTCAGAGTCAGGCGGCCAATGCGCAGCCGACCCCGCCCGGCGCGGAGCAAAACGGCACCGCCCCGCCCTCGAAAAACGGCATGAACATCGCGCAGGGCAACAACCAGCCGCCGTCCGCGCCGCAACAG